>NZ_CEYNZH010000047.1:0-29861 GCF_982874595.1 Oceanospirillum sp.
AGCTCGAGCCTCTTGTTGATCACCTGAAGCTTAAGCCGAAGCTCTACACTTTTCTTAAGGAGAACCACCAAGGGATCTAACCAATGCTCACTTGCCAGTGCGGAATAGGGAAGAACACGAAGAGATACGCTTTCCAGCTCAGGCAAGCGTATCCCTACCAAATTAACCTGTCGAAGAGTGAAATCTTCAATTTCGACCAGATCCTTCACGCTGCCCTGATAATTGGACAGCATTGGCAGTTGTTCACGCACCTGTTGGCGAAGACTCTCTAACGTATCCTCTAATTCGGTCTGAGCTTTACGGGAATTGGCACGCTCGGCCAGAAGCTGTTTTCGCTTCAGATCCAGAGCAGGGACAAACTTCCGATAGGCTTTTACCTTGCGACCTTCTTTATTGAGGGTGCTTTTATTCAGTGCCAGCTTACCCACGCTTCAACTCCTGTCAGGCGTTTTCGGGGGAGATTTCCTGATCGCTTTTTGGAAAGTACTTATCGATTAGGTTCTGCTTCATCAACAACTCTTCTTCCCTGAAGCACTGAGCCAGAATCGACCAGCCCATATCCAGCGCCTCTTCAAGCGGCATGCTGACGTCGATATCCATAAAGTTTTGCTGGAACAGACGGCCAAACTTAAGAACCCGCTCATCAAACTCACTCAACTCGAAGGACATCGCCTGTTTCTGCTCGGCATCCTGAGAGGCGGCGTAGAAGCGGATCAGAGTGTTCATGATCTGGCTATGATCTTCCCGGGTGACTTTACCAATCACATGTTGTTTGAGACGTGAAAGGGAGCCGAAAGGATCGATCACACCATCATGCAGATAGAACTGACCTTCGGTGATATAACCGGTGTTATCCGGAACCGGGTGGGTAACATCATCACCCGGCATGGTGGTGACCGAAAGAATAGTCACCGAACCGGCACCCTTATAGTCACAGGCTTTTTCGTAGCGGCGGGCCAGCTGAGAGTACAGGTCACCAATGTAGCCACGGTTCGATGGTACGTGTTCCATGGAGATGCCCACTTCTTTCAGAGCATCAGCATACGCGGTCATATCGGTCAGTAGCACCAGAACCCGCTTGCCTTCATTGACCGCATAACGCTCTGCCACAGCCAGTGCCATATCCGGAACCAGCAGGGCTTCTACCGTTGGGTCTGAGCCCTGATGAACAAACATAACAGTTCGGGCTGAAGCTCCAACTTCTTCAAAGGTTTGCTTAAAGAAGTGGTAATCATCAAAGATCAGGCCGATACCGCCAAAGACAACAATATCCGCATCGGCCTGAGCACCAATACGAGCAAGCAGCTGGTTATAGGGCTCACCAGCAACTGAGAAAATAGGGATTTTCTGACTTTCTACCAAGCAGTTAAACACATCGATCATAGGCACATCGGTGCGAATCATGCGTGACGCCAGAATACGGCGTGCCGGGTTAACAGTCGGGCCGTCGATCTCGATACGGGGTTCGTCGGTCAGTGCCGGGCCGCCATCAATAGGCGATCCGGTGCCGGAGAAGGTACGACCCAGAATATTAGGAGAGAAGGTTACCTCCATCGGACGGCCTAAGAAGCGGACGACGGAGTGGGTCGAAAGACCTTTAGTGCCGGAAAAAACCTGAAGAGAAACCTCTTCACCATCCAGCAGAATAACCTGTGCGGTGCGGGGCAGAATATCCTGCCCTTCATCCTGACTTTCAATCAGAGCCAGATCACCAAAGCTGATCTGGGAAGCGCCACTTTCAGAGGTAGGCACATGAACTTTGACGATATCGCCAACAATTTCAAGAATCCGGGAATAACGAATTAATAGCTGGGACACAACTACCTCCATGTAATGTAAACGGCATAAAAAGGCTGTCAAACCAAAAAGATAGCACATGACGCAGGTGCAATATCAAATAAGCATACCCTAAATAAATAAGATGACGCCAAGATTACGGTTACAATTTGTCTCCGAAATTGACCTGAGCTATCCTCCGAGCAGGCAAAAGGATTGTTCAAACCTTGTAAGAGCTGCATCGCTCTAAACTAAAGCTGGGTGACCACTTTGTTTCTTCCGGACTCTTTAGCCTGATAAAGTGCCTCATCGCCTCTTTTGTATGTATCGGAAACATTCGCGATACCCTGCTGAAGGTACAGCCCGAAGGATGCTGTTACAAAAGAGCAAGCAGAGTTGTATTTGTGCTCAATTCCAAGGGCTTCAATCGCAGCACGTAGGGATTCAGCCACATTTTCAGCCTGCTGCCTATCGGTTGTTTTATAGAGCAATGCAAACTCTTCACCCCCCAGGCGATATGCCAGGGCAGATAATTGCTCTGCGAACTGTGACAAGCAGTCACCAATTCTGATCAGCACGCCATCACCAGCCTGATGACCGTAATTGTCGTTATAACCTTTGAAATGATCGACATCGAAGATAAGAAAGGCCATAAAACAGCCTGACTGAGCGACATCTTCAGACACTCCCGCAAAGGCTTCATTGAAATGCCGACGGTTATAAAGACCCGTCATAGGGTCTGTAACGGATAATATCTCAATATATTTCTTGTCCGTAATGTCCTGACGTATGGCGGTGTAACCAACGATAACGCCATTGGCATCCATAAGAGGATCAATATGGACATCAACCCAATAGAAGGAACCATCTTTCTTGCGGTTTTTAAGCTCGCCCTGCCAACTCTGGCCTGAGCGTATGGTCTGCCAGAGTTCTTTATAAATACTATTCTTCATATCCGGGTGACGAACAATATTGTGATTGCGACCAATAAGTTCTTCCCGTGTGTAACCGGAAATATCACAAAAGGCCTGACTCACACTGCGGATAATGCCAAATTCATCCGTACTTGAAGTGATGATATAGCGATCAACGGTATCGGCATAATTACGAATCTGCTTGTAACGAATACGGTTACTGATCTGAGTAACCAGGCGGCTGGCAAGCTCTTCACGTGAAAAAGGCTTAACAACAAAATCATTAACACCCGATTTCAGCAGCTTAGCGTCAAAGGCGGGGCCTTGTTCTTCCAACGTGAAAAGAATGGGCAAACCAAGCTCATCATGCTCGGACCGTATAATACTGACCAACTCAAGTCCGGAGCCATGGTTCTCCAGGCGCTCATCACAAACGACAAAAGAAATATCTTTATGAATCGCCAGCTCAGCTTTAGCCTGCTCAATACTGGAAACACAAATCAGATTAAAACGATAGGGGAGTAGGTAGTTAACAACGACAGAAGATTCTTTCTCACAACCATTAGCAACCAGAACCTTCATTCCCTGCGTAAAAAGCATCAATTCTGCGATACGCACCGCATAAGCAATGTCGTTTCGGCTTTCTTTAACAACATAATCTACGATAGGCAGGGACGTTATTGAAGCCTGCAAGCTATCAGCAAAGGACCCCGTCAATGAAACGACAGGAATATCCATACCGATTAGCTTGTAAATCACTTCACCACTACTGGCATCCGGCAGGACAAGATCTGCAATCGCTACGAAATAGTCATTTCTCGCCAGTAGTTCGACCATATCGGCCATGCAGGCGGCATGATGAACCTCAAAATAGTTATTAATTGCCAGTTCCCGAGAGATAGCTTTAGCAAATAGCTTGCTATCTTCAATCAGCAAGAGTTTTTTCATGACACCTCAAACAATGTTTCTCTTAACTTGATATAGAGAGGAGCCATCGTCAGTGTCCTTGTGCTGGCGTCCACGTAATCCATGCTAAGGTAGCTAAAATCCAAAAAAAAGCACCACCGAATGTTTTTTTATTTATAAGTATCTTATCATACAAATCCCGCACACCATGCAGGTGTTTTATTGTCCGCTAGCACTTGATTTGTAAGATTTTCTTTCTCAATGAGATTTCGATGGTAAAGACAGCGACCACCCAAACCTTAGCCCAAAAAGTCACAGGGTGCCTGAATAGGCCTCTGGTCCGCAATTCACTGATGACCGTGATATTTATCGGCATGGCGGTGGTTTTTATAGCGGCTTACCTTTCGGTCGAAAAACTCTCAAAACTACAACGCTTCAGCCATGATCAGCAACAGGCTTTAGCGCTGCAAAATACGGCTATTTTGCTGGCCAGAAGAAGGGGACTGCAGGCGATCATAGACTCGGGTGACCTTGACAGCAGCTTTCTCACCGAAAAATCTCGTTTGGACCACATGCTGACTTACAGTCTAAAACCTCTGATTCATGATTCTGCTTCGTCACAAGGCATACCTTTACAGCATGCCGATAAACTCAGAGATTGCCTGGCTAACAGCTGCTTCAGTACTAAAGCCAATTCAGGGGAAAAGAACTTTTTACTACATACTTCTTACATCCGCGATCTGCTCAACGATGCAAAAACGCTCCTGCTTAAGCCGGGCAGGTATCCGGACCTGCTGAAAGATGAGTATATTTTTAAATCAACCCAACTCATTATTGATACCGCTTTCTATGCAGAGTCAGCCGGACAATTAAGAGGACGTTTCTCTGCTTATCTGGCTAAAGACAGCCAACTCAATGCTAATGAGCTGGAGACCATAAGAAATACTCTCGAAAAAAGAAGTCTCCGTTTTAAAGAGCTGACAACAGCCCCACTGATTCATGATATGGGTCTGGCCAGCTACACGTCTCGGAATTACCGCCACTATCGTCAACTTAAAGAAAAAGTGGACCAACTCTACTCAGGTAAAATTAATCTCAGCAGCGGTACATTCTTTGAAAATGCAACCCGCTTTATAGAAGACCTTCATTTTTTCAGAGAACAGCTCCATCAAAGCCTTAACAACAGAATCAATAACAAAATTGATATACAAAACAGCAGTCTCATCAAGCATGGCATAACCGGGTTTGCACTGTTTCTGATTATGATCGGGTTACTGCTGGCCCGCTTTCACGCCGAGCACCAGAAAACCAGAAAACGTAACCTTGAGCTGAGCTTTCTGAAACAAGCATTGGACCAACACGCCATTGTCAGTATGACGGATGCCAAAGGGGATATAACCTATGTTAATGATAAGTTCAGTGCTATCAGTGGCTTTGAGAGTGATGAGTTAATCGGCAGAAACCATCGTATTGTGAACTCAGGCACGCATTCCAAAGCTTTCTTCAAAAAACTATGGGATAGCGTGCACACTAACAAACCCTGGGCTGGTGAAGTTTGTAACCGCAAAAAAACCGGCGAGCTTTACTGGGTTTTTGCAACCGTACTTCCGCTATATGATGACAAAAACCGACTTGTTTCGATCATTTCTGTACGTACCGATATTACCCGCCAGAAACAAAGTGAGGCGCTCCTGCAGCAAGAAAAAGAGAACGCAGATGCAGCCAATCAGGCCAAAAGTGATTTTCTGGCTAACATGAGTCACGAAATCAGAACTCCGATGAACGCTATTATCGGGCTGACACATCTTGCACTCCGCGACAGCACAGATGAGAAAAACCATAATTATCTGAATAAAATTAAGTTGTCGGCTAATAACCTTCTGGACATCATTAACGATATTCTCGATTTCTCAAAAATCGAAGCAGGTAAGATTCAGATTGAAGAGATTCCTTTCTCACTGCCGGATACCCTTAAACACGTGGTGGACGTCAGTCAGGTAAGAGCGAATGAAAAACAATTACCCATTCGTTTTTTTGCACCGGAAGACCTGGTCATAAAGTGTATCGGTGACCCACTCAGAATCAGCCAGATATTACTCAATCTTATGAGTAATGCGGTGAAATTTACCGAAAAAGGCCACGTTACCTTAAATGTTCAGCAAAGCTGCCTGCCTGATAAAAAGGTGGCATTGGAATTCCGTGTTACCGATACCGGTATAGGTATCGCCAAGGAGAAGCAAGCCTCACTTTTCGCTGCCTTCTCTCAAGAGGATAGTTCGACCACCCGTGTTTATGGTGGAACAGGTTTAGGGCTTTCCATTAGTCAGGAACTGGCAAGACTGATGGGTGGCGAATTAACCGTGGAATCCGAACCCGGAAAGGGGAGTAGCTTCTGCTTTACAATCACCTTGGATCAATTCACGAACCAAACACAATATCGCCCCCTGAGTGAACTCAGAGCCCTTTACGTTGATGATGACCCTATTGCCCTTGCAGCCATTAAGCGGCTCTTTGAGGCACAGGGGATTCAGCTACATTGCTCGGATGATGCGCTTAGCGGCTATGAGTTTGCCCGGAGTCAGGCAGAAACCCCGGAAACAGCCCTTGACCTGATTCTAGTCGACCAGGATATGCCGGGCATGGATGGTACGACGATAGCGCGCAAACTCCATGAAGAATTTGCTGGCGCTCTAATGCCCCATATAATCCTGCTCACGGGGCGCGATGATCATGATCTCAGGTCTCTTGTCGAAGAGCGGCTGTTCGATGCGGTGTGGCTGAAACCCGTTTCAGCTTCAGAAATCCTTGATGGTATGCAGAGTTTATTTAAGGAAAACCGCAAAGGACTTGGCGCGACCCTTAGCCCTCGTCTTACTGAAAGCAGTATTAATCAGCTTCTGGATGGCCGAGTACTGATCGCAGAGGACAACCTTATTAATCAGGAAGTGATAACAGGTCTTCTGGAACCCTACGGACTTGACCTGACACTTGTCTCTAATGGGCAGGAAGCCGTTACCGCCTGTAAAGAGAAGCACTTCGACCTTGTTCTGATGGACTTTCAAATGCCTGTTATGGACGGACTTGAAGCGACTCGCCAAATCTGCAAATTGGGGCTGATTGAACAGCCTCCTATTATTGCTATGACAGCTAACGCAATGGAAAGCGACCGAAGAGATTGCCTCAAGGCAGGTATGTCGGACCATATCAGTAAACCAATTGATCCTGCGCGACTGAACAGCGTCCTACATCAATGGATCAGAATCGACGGGGAAGTGCCCCTTGTCGAAAAAAAGGGCACAGACGATTCAAAATCGGGGACTCAACCGAGAGATACCCAAATAGCACCATCCTTTATTGACGGTATTGATATGTCGGTGGCTTTCGCTTCAGCCAACAGAGATGCCCATCTGGTACACAAGCTCTTCAGCTCATTCGTTGAACAATATAAGGAGATCGACCTCCTGAGTTCTGAACCAGAGGAACTAGCCCGGCAGCTTCATACGCTTAAAGGTCTTGCTGGCACACTGGGCATGACTGAACTGAATATTCTTGCATCCACACTTGAACAGGAGCATAAGAAGCAGGGGCAGATTACACCGGACAAAGTCAGACTAATCAACCACGAAGTAAAGCAGCTTGTTAACGCGATAGAAGTGAGTCTGGGCAACCCAAAAACTGACAACATGCAGTCAATGACAGGTGAACTGTCAAATCAAGCAACAGAGGCGTCACCGACCGATCTTGCTAAACACCAGCCCAGGATTGAAAACGAACCTCACACAAGAATCGATGAAATTGCTAAGCAACTGGAAAAGCAACTGACCCAGGGAGATTCGGAAGCTCAGGAAACAGCTCTTGAATTTATGCTGGCTATGCAGGAGAAGCCCCAGGCAACATCTGCAGCTGAAATTCTTGAGCTTGCAGATAGTTTTGACTTTGATCGTGCTTTAACAATTCTGAAGTCACTGGATCTGGGATGACGATGGCAACCCCATCATCCCAGCCGGCACAAACAATGCATAATGTATATTATGTTAAATTGCATAATAAGAACATAAAAGATGTGAAGTCGGCTATCGGATTTAGCCCTGAGCCACTAAGGCTATCTCTGGAATTATGGCCATTCTTTATATTGCCTCTTACCCCCTCCGTAAAAAGCGAATTCGAAAAATTTACACTAAATCAAGAAAATGCCTCCTGACTCTTACCATGTTATGTTGTAACATCTGCTGCTTTGGTAAGGCCTAGTCTCAAGATCTGATTCCTCATTCGCTTCGGGCCATCTCTTCAATCTCTGTATCTTTCGCATTCGCTCAGCTAAAAGTACGAATGCAGGAGCTTATTATTTAATGAACCAGATCCTCTCTGAACGAATATACACCATGCTAAAAGCCCCATTGAAGACACTTAAGGTGTTGCTGGCTGCAACCCTGATAGCAATCAGTACAGCCTATGCCGCTGACAAACCTTTAGTTTTTGTCAGCGTGACACCACAAAAATATCTGCTGGAAAAGATTGCAGGCGATAAAGTCCAGATCGAAGTGTTGGTCCAACCCGGCCATAACCCCCATAGTTATGACCCAACAGCACGTCAGATGGCGCGTTTAGCTAAGGCCGATATGCTAATGACAACCGGAGTTCCTTTTGAGCAGGTTTGGCTCCCCCGCATTCGCCGTTTGAATACGGAAATGGCTATTATCAACACACTTGAAGGCATTACTGAACAAAAACAAAATTATGCCGTCCATCATGATGAACACACGGATCATGGTCATCATGAGGAAAAAGCAGGAAGTGAACATCATGAAGGGCACGATCACAAGGGTGATGACCCTCATGTTTGGATGGATCCGGTCAAAGCTTCAGCTCAGGCAAGAATTATGACCCGGGCATTAAAAGCAGCCCTGCCAGAACAAGCAGACAGCTTTGAACAAAATTATCAACTGGTCGCAGAAGAGTTAGAAGCGCTGGACCATGAAATTCATGAAACCTTCGAAAATTATGAAGGACGTACTTTCATGGTATTCCATCCGGCATGGGGGCACTTTGCGGCCCGCTATCATCTGGAGCAGGTAGCGATTGAATATCAGGGCAAATCCCCTTCTGCACGCCAGCTGGTTGGCCTGTCTGAAAAAGCAAAAGCTGAAAACATTAAGGTGATCCTGGTTCAGGAACAATTTAATCAGAAACCCGCTGAACGAATTGCCGAAAACATAGGTGCCCGTGTCGTAAAAGCAGACCCGCTACCGGAAGACCTGCCCAAGGCGATCCGTGAGCTATCCCAACAGCTTTTGGAGTCCTGGCAATAATGGGGCGTTTTGCAAAAAATATTGTAGAGTTCGATAGCGTCAGTTTCCGCTATCAGGCCTCCCCTGTTCTGAATAAAGTCACCCTTGCTGTTAGAGAAGGTGAGTTTTTAGGACTTGTAGGCCCTAATGGTGGCGGCAAAAGCACCCTGCTAAAGTTGATCATGGGACTAATCACCCCGGATGAAGGCAGGGTTCGTATTTTTGGCTCATCACCCAGAAAAGCATCCCGACGAGTCGGCTATGTGCCTCAGTTCGCCAAATTCCCCAATGATTTTCCAATCTCCGTCGAAGAAACGGTTTTAATGGGCCGAATTCGACCAGGTCGTCTCTGGCAAAGCTACCGCAAAGAAGACCGAAAAATTGCACATAAAGTGATGATGGAAACGGGTGTTGCGGAGCTGGCAGACCGGACCATTGATCAGCTTTCCGGCGGTCAATTGCAGCGAGTACTTATTGCAAGAGCATTGGCAACAGAGCCGGAACTGCTACTCCTGGACGAGCCAACAGCCAGCGTGGATGCCCACCAGGAAAAAGGGGTGTTCGAACTGTTCAAAGAGCTTAATAAGCGTATGTCAATTATCGTGATCTCTCATGACATCGGCTTTATTACAGACTATGTCGATCGGGTTGCCTGCCTGAATAAAGAACTGCTCTGCCATGAAACTCATGCCATCACGCCGGATGTTATTGAGCAGATGTATGGTGATCATGTGCACATGATCCATCACCACTCCCATGCGATCTGAGCCAGTCTGCACCAAACCCTATTGAGACCAATATCATGGAATTCTTCTCAGCTCTGATTGAACAAACCTTCCTGCAAAATGCCATGATTGCAGGTATTCTGGCCAGCATCGCCTGCGGCCTGATCGGCACTTATGTTGTTGTGATGCGGATCAGCTATCTGGCCGGCGGTATCGCTCACTCTGTCATGGGTGGCATGGGTCTGGCCTATTATCTTGGCGGCTCTCCATTTATTGGCGCTCTGATTGCCGCAGTGGTTTCTGCTTTAATTATTGGCTGGGTCAAACTCTACTGGCAGGAACGGGAAGACACGTTGATTGGAGCCCTATGGGCCTCCGGTATGGCGATCGGTGTTCTCTTTATCAGTCAGACACCAGGCTATCAGGTGGACCTGATGAGTTATCTTTTCGGTAATATTCTGTTGGTGGCAAAAGGAGATCTTTGGCTGATGGCAGGCATGGATGCGGTTATCATCACCACAATCGTACTGCTATACCGTCCTTTCCAGGCCGTAGCCTTCGATGCCCAATTTGCCAGACTCAGAGGCTTACCTGTCAACTTCCTGTATCTGCTACTGCTCTGCATTGTTGCCCTCACCGTTGTTCTTATGATTCAGGTGGTTGGCCTGATTCTGGTCATTGCACTACTGACACTGCCTGCAGCCATCGCAGGCCATTACACGAAAACACTGGGCAGCATGATGGCGCTGGCCTCTCTGCTGGGATTAGCATTTACCTCTGGCGGACTTGCTATTTCTTACCAGCCAGACCTACCCGCAGGCGCATGTATCATTCTGCTGGCAGCTGCAACTTTTATCATTTCTGCTATAGTAGCCTCCCGAAAAAAACCTCTGGAAGCGGACACGACAGAAGCCTGATTCAACCGGCATCCATACTTATTTATTTCTATCTCATTAAGGTTTAACCATGACAAGCGCAACGTTTAACTGGAAACAGGTCGAAAAGGCCGAACTCAATCAAACTTTTGACCTGAACACCGCGCTTAACCATCTTAAATTCAATGACGATGGATTAGTTCCGGCTATTGCTCAGCAGTTTGATAGCGGAGAAGTGGTCATGATGGCCTGGATGAATTTGGATTCCATTAAAGAAACCCTGAAAAATCAGCGAGTATGCTACTGGTCACGCTCCCGTCAAGCATACTGGCGTAAAGGCGAGTCATCAGGCCAGGTACAACATCTGAAAGAGATGCGCATTGATTGTGATGGCGACACGATTCTTCTTTTGGTTGATCAGATTGGACCTGCCTGCCACACCGGCCGTCGCAGCTGCTTTTATGCTGTTGCGGACCAAGACAAACTCCGGGTTGATACTCAACCCCTGATCACCCCTGAAGAGCTGTACGGAAAATAAACCTGCGAGTTCTTTAGCTTTTTGTATCCAGTACCGGTATCAGACAATGAAATATCTGCTAAAGCTTTTGGTGCATTTCTACCGCTATGTGATCAGCCCCCTGCTGCCCAATCGCTGCATTTACTACCCCACTTGCTCGACATATGCACTGGAAGCCCTGGAAACTCACGGCGCAATCAAGGGGACCATTCTTGCGGTAAAAAGAGTTCTGAGCTGCAATCCCCTTGCTAAAGGCGGTTATGACCCGGTGCCCGAAAAAGGCTGCTGGAGAAATGGTGTCCATCAGTGCGTCGGACACCACAACAACCACCCCGAGTCCGATGATGACGAGCAACCCCGTCAGGATGAAGGCAAGACCGGTAATCAACCGACCTTAGCCAACGATGTCAGCTTAAGCGCAGATAACACCGAAAACATAGCATCTGAAAGCAACGACCCCATTAAGATTAAGAGCTCCAATGGCAAGAATTGAATCCCCCTGTATCGGCATCTGCAGCACCACGTTAGGTGATGATGTTTGCCGAGGCTGCAAGCGTCATTCTGATGAGATTCTGAGCTGGGGTCATGCTGAGGCGGATATGCGGGAATCCGTGATGCAGCGGATTGAATCCCTGACCATCGCCGCTGTCACCGAATATTTTGAGTTGCTTGATAAAAATCAACTTCAACAACAACTTACGCAACGCCGTATCCGGTATACTAAGCGCTTTGCGCCCCAGTGCTGGGTCGTCGATCTGCTCAGAGTGGGTGCCGGACGGATTCAGGATATTGAAGCCTACGGCATCACACTAACGGATCAGGCGCGTCGGTTGTCACCGGATACCGGTCGGCACAATACCTCATCCCGTCTTCTGGAGATTATCTACCAGAAGATCAACCAAACTATCTTAGAAGAAACAGACAGGCTGATTTGTGAAAAATCCTGATTTGCTCGAAGAGATCTATCAATTCCTGCCCTGCCCGACTCCCGCTTTGTGGGTTGAACAGGCAAAAGACAACCTGGATATTCTGCTGATCGATCATGCTCAGTGCGAGAAAAAAGCGGCATCCAATGCGATGAATCTGATGTACCGCTATGTTGATCGCCCTGATCTGTTGAAAAAAATGTCCCAGCTGGCTCGTGAAGAGCTGCTCCACTTTGAGCAGGTGGTTGGGATTCTTCAGGAGCGCGGTATTAAGTACGAACATATCAGTGCGGCCCGCTACGCATCAGGCCTGCGTCAGCATATGCGCAAAGGTATTTACGAGCTGATCGATGTGCTGATCATTGGTGCCTTTATCGAAGCCCGCTCCTGTGAGCGCTTTATGGCGCTGATTCCGCATCTGGACGATGCCCTGGCGACCTATTACCGCTCGCTGGTTCGTTCAGAAGGTCGCCACTACCGGGATTATCTCGATCTGGCTCAACAGTATGCGGATGGTCCTATCGATGACCGCATCGCCTTCTTTGCAGAGGTGGAAAAAGAGCTGATTGAATCAGACGATGATACCTTCCGCTTCCATAGCGGCCCGGTTGTGCTCAAGCAAAGTCCGGAGAAGGGCAATATATCCAGCCAGAAAGCTACTGCGCAGGCTTGAATGATAAGCTGATCTAATCGTCAGTGCTAAAAAAGGCGCTAACTGGAAACAGTTAGCGCCTTTTTTCATCGTCTGGCTTTTGAGCTTACGCGTAGCTGGTTGCTATCTCACCAATGCGCTGGAGCATGGCGTGCAAGCCATTGCTTCGTGTCGGGCTCAGGTGCTTATCAAGCCCCAGCTTTGCCAGAAATTCCGGCTGAGTCGCCAGAATATCCGCAGGGGTGCGGTTGTCGTAGACTCGCAGTAAAAGCGCGATCAGGCCTGAAACGATAGCCGCATCACTGATGGCATGCAGTTTTATTTTGCCATCGCTGAATTCGTGATGAATCCAGACCTGTGACTGGCAGCCGTTGATCTTGTTCAGATCTGTTTTCCATTCTTCCGGGAATTCAGGCAACTGTTTACCCATATCGATGATGTACTGATACTTGTCCATCCAATCGTCAAAAAACTCAAACTCATCAACAAGATCTAACTGCGCCTGATTGATTTCGGACATAACGCTGCCTTCCAGTGTCTGTATTTAGGTAAAAGATGAAATGATGTGGCTGAAAGCGTCGCTAAACAGCAGTCAGCCTGATATCTCACACAATAAAAGACCAAGTATATCAGTCAGTAAATGTTTCGTCAGTGGGATGCCAGCCCGTGATGGTAGACCAGGGCAACCCAAAAACTGGCCCCGATTGCGAGTATCTGGTCGTTGAAATCATAGTGTGGGCTATGCAGCGTACAGCTGCCCTCGGTTGGACCGTTGCCTAACCAGAAATAACACCCCGGTACTTCTTTCAGGAAGTAGGAGAAATCTTCGGCCCCCATGCTGGGTGGAAGCTGGCTTTGTACAAAATGTGTACCGAGCATTCGTTTGCCGATGGTTTCAAGGGCTTTGGTTGCTTTGGTCTGGTTGATGGTGGCCGGATAAGCGCCGCCAAAGGCTATGGAACCGGTTGCGCCAAATCCAGAGCATATATTAAGCACAAGATCCGTCATGCGCTGATGAAGAAACTCGTGGGTTTCATCGTTCAGCGCCCGGGTTGTGCCCCTCAGAACCACTGTGTCCGGAATGATATTGGTCGTTGTGCCGGCATCCATCTGGGTAACGCTGATCACGCCGGATTCCAACGGACTGATATTCCGGCTGACAATACTTTGAAACGCTGTGATTAACTGAGCCGCGATCACGGTAGGGTCTGTACCCAGATGAGGCATCGCCCCATGGCCGCCGACGCCTTTGATCAGAATCTCAAAGGTATCCATGCCCGCCATAACAGGACCGTCATGAACGGCAATGTGTCCGGCTTCAAGCCCCGGCCAGTTGTGAAGGCCAAACACATAATCGGCGGGATAATCTTTGAATATACCCTGATTGACCATAACCCGTGCGCCGCCCTGTCCCTCTTCTGCAGGCTGAAAAATCAGAACAACTTCGCCGGCAAAATCGGGATGTTCTGCCAGATATCTGGCCGCTCCCAATAGCATGGTTGTGTGCCCATCATGACCGCAGGCGTGCATTTTTCCCTGATGCCGGGAGCGATGTGCAAAGGTGTTGGCCTCATCCAAAGGAAGCGCATCCATGTCTGCCCTAAGGGCGATGGTAGACCCTTCACCTGCCTGCCCCTTGATGCGGGCCATAATCCCTGTCTCAGCCCAGTTGCGGGTGTGCTCAACGCCCCATTCGGTCAGCTTGGATGCAATCAAGTCTGATGTCTTCTGCTCCATATAGGCCAATTCAGGGTGAGCATGTATCTGGTGTCGCCACTGTATCATTTCCTGATGACGGGCCGAGCCAGCCTCTATAACCGGCTGAATAGTCTTTGTAAAATCAGTCATAAGTCGCCTTTTTCTTATTATCCACTTAACAGGTTTCAGCTTTCAGCGTCCACGGCATCGCCAGTTCCGGTATTAATTGCATCATGCCACGCCTCATCTTCAGCATGAAAATAGATAGCTGTAGTTTCTAATTGACTATGTCTTGCCGTCTTACTGACAAGGCGAAGATCAACACCTTTATCTGCCAGATGAGTAATCGCCGTATGCCGAAACCAGTGGGTTGACGCCTGTCGCATTCGCGTTGCAGACTCCGGAAAACCCGCCTCAATCAATTCGGCAGAGTCGGTAAGAATTTTCTTACTCAACCGATAAATCAAGTTAGGGCTTACGCCTTTTGTGCCCCGTGTTGAACGAATAAAAGGGCTCTCATCATCAGGATCCGGCATTGCAGTCAAGCCGAGAAAATGTCGGTAACGCTTGATCTGTGACACCAAAGGCTCAGGAACAGGAATTTCAGCGTACTTCTTCCCCTTACCCAAAACCCGCCACCACCAGCGCCCCCGACGCAAGAAAAAATCATTCATACGACAAGCGGCAACTTCACTGGCTCTGGGCGCCAGATAGTAAAGAAAATAAAGCAGCGTCTTTTCACGGATAAACTCTCTCTGACTTTTCTCTGAGCAATCACCGTTTGACTCCGCATCACCCTCATAACGTTTAAAGATGTGACCAATGTCATCCTGCTCCAGATAGCGCTCTATCTTTTTGCTTCGCTGGGCCTGCTGGCCATCAGAACCTGCCTGACGTATCAAAGCAAAAGGATTTCCTCTTAAATAATCGGCATCTCTTAAATAGTTAAACAAGCCTTTAAGAATTGTAAATGTTTGCCTTTGACTTGACGCACTCAAGCCCGTTTTAAAAGGCTTCCAGTCGGGAGATGTTCTGGCACAAGGCTTACCGCACCACTGAGCGACGGGCTCTGGCCGCCTAACAAACACCTGATAGTCTGCAATATCCTGTCGATTGAGATCAGATAACGCCTTGCCCTGTTTGTACCAGCACCAAAGAATCAGGCGCTCAGCCTCTCGGCGATAACTACGAAAGGTCTCTGGCGAGTGCTGGTATTCCAGAAGCCAGCTTTGTACAGCCTCAAGGTCAGTTTTAGCGGCTATCTGGGGTGTCACTTCATTTCTGTTAGCCCCAAACCGTCCAGATAAAGACTCAGGCAGACGAACTTGCTCAGAAACTAGACGCTCAAGAGGGGCAATATTACCGCCGGTCCTCTCTTTGTTTTTACTGCGGATTCTTTCTTCTGAATTCCGATCAATCAGTACAGTCATTTTTTAGCGCCTTTCGGGTGCGTCAATATCCATTCTACTTTACTCCTGGCCCACTTTTACCCTGCTAAAGCAGCATCAAGCCCAAGCCAAGCATTTTAGCAGTGTAATTTTAAAAATTCACGGTTATTAGAGTTACCGTGAATTTGCATACATATTGATTATATATTTTACGTAATACATAATACGTAACAACAATTAACAACCATCATCATGCGCGTTATCAGATTAGGAATAAGTGAAAAATGGCGAGAAATGGCATTAGTTATAACGACGTGAAACAAGCCATCGACGAGATGCAGTCAGAAGGACTAAACCCCACAATTGCCGGATTAAGGGAAAGGCTGGGTACAGGAAGCTTCACCACCATTTCAGAACATCTGAAACGCTGGCGGTCAGAGCGACAGCAGCAGCCTATGGTCGCAGGCGGTTCCCCTGCTCCGGACAATCTGAACAGTATGGTGCAGGCGGTATGGCAGCAGGCCCGTGAAGATGCCACCAAAGAGCTTGAAAGCTACAAGCAGGAGATTCAGAAAACCTTGGATCAGGCTGAATCTGAAAAGCAGGAAGCCATAGAGCAGGCGGTTGCAACGGAAGAGCGTAATAAGTGGCTGGAAGAGAAAAATCAGGCTTTGCTTGAAGAGATACGCCTACTGGAAAAACAGGCTGGCATCAGTGAGATAAACATTGAACAGTGTCGGGAAGAAAATGAGGCGCTCTCCCTCTCGGTCGAAAGCAGCAGGGAAACACTAAACGCCAGCGAAAAACAGATCACAGATCTGAAAAAACAGTATGCAGAGCAGACCACTGCCCTTGAAACAGAACATAAAAAACAGACCGCAAAACTTCAGTCTGATCTGCAAAGCGCCCTTTCACTGTTTGAAGCGCAACTGAATGAGGAAAGAAAGCGGAGCGAAGCGTCAGAACAACACTGGATCAAACAGATTGATCTATTAAGACAACAGTTAAAAGATAAAGAATTGCATCAGAACGCTAATGAGAAGAAGCTGCTTGAACTAAACACGCTTCAACATAACCAGACCAAAACGTTTGCATTGGCATTAAACGAGCTACAGACACACCTTAATTCACAAAGCAATATCGAGAGAGAGAATCAAAACACCCTAATAGCATTGCATAAGTCATTAAAAGGGCTTGAAGAGGCAGGTAAAGAGGAACTAAACAAATTAACACTGAAAAGCCAAGAGTATTTCAACCGGCAGGAAGAGTATCAGGCATACCTGAATGACAGCGTACTGGAGCTTGCAAACAAGATCCTCAAACTGGAAAAAAGTGCAAAATAAAAAAAGGGCCGACTAAAAAGTCGGCCCTTAAACGATGGGGGAATCACAATCAGAAAGATACGTTGTAGGCAAAAGAGAAGACATTAGCGCTGGACTCATAATCCGCATCCAGCTGACCACGGGGAGCATCCTCGGTAGAGCCATTCGGGAAAGAACCATCACGAATAACACTGACATCATCAATATCAACACGTGTGTATGCTGCTGTAATCTCACCTGCACGACCAAAGTCGTAGCTTGCACCTAAAGACAACCACTTACGATCGCCGTCCGGAGTACGCGCAGAACGATACTCATCAGTGGCAGGAGAGTTGTCGACCGCAAGACCTGTTCGCAAAATTAGTTTGTCAGAGGCTTGATAGTTAGCACCAACGGAGTAAAACCACTGATCTTCAAATTCAAAACTCAGAACAGTATCATTCTGCGATTTTCCATCTTCACCCTTTTCAAACTTGATACGCATTTCATCCAACGAACTCCAACCAGTCCGCATTGCTGTCACGCCCAATGTCAATTTACTGTTTAGCTCGTGCTCAGCACTTAAGGTCAGTACAGATGGGAATGTCAGGTTATCGGAAATCGCAGCATTATCAATACCTGCTCCTTTAGCCACGACTCCAATGTTTTTACTGTATTCTGCATCACCCTCGAACTCAAAATCCACATCGCTTCTATAACCCAACCCTAAGCGCGTCCCTTTGACTGGCTCGTACATAGCTCCAAAAGAAAAAGCATAAGCAATATCATCCGCTTCTAAAGAGCCGTAACCATCATCATTAGGAGACAATGGGTTACGGATAGCCGAATCAAGTTGAACTTCACCTCTGTGAACCTGAATGCTTCCCCCAACAGATAATGAGTTATTCAGCTGATGCGCAATTGAAGCCGATAAGGAAATATCTTTAACACCTGTTTTTGCCGAGTGGTAGCGCCCAGCCCATTCATCACCATATTCACCGGACAAACCAAAAGGAACGTTTAAAGACGCGCCAACAACAGTCTTATCACTCAATGGATAAGCAAAATAAATTGAGGGAACAAATGTATCATCTACAACATTTCCGGGGGCTTTATTACCCAAATTCTGAGCAGGAACAGGGATTTGCCCGCCAGTCATAGTATTATAATCAGGACTTGATGCAGAGTTCACCGTGACATCCATATCCGGCATCACATAAGCACCAGATACATAAAGCTCTTTACTTTTAGCATTGGTAAAAAGAGCCGGGTTCCAGAAGCTAAAAGAAATATCAGAACGACTGGCTGCAGCACCTGCCAAAGCATTACCTGATGCAGTCGCACTATGATCATTAAGAGCAAAACCTGCCGACATCGCCTGACCACTGAGAAGTGTCGCCACTACTGCCAAAGATAACTGAGTTGGGGGAAAAAATTTTATCTTCATATTCGAATGCCTTTTGTGGATATTGTTTTTATTTTCGAGCCAAGCTCTAAAACATACGTTTGAATAGATTTGCATTCGAAGTTGCTTTTGTCAAATACAAAAAAACAATAAAAAAATCAAACACCAGGCCAATAAAAAACACCTTAAAAACAATGAATTATCCATTATTTGCAAACGCAGCATTTAGGAATAGTTTAAATTAATTTAAGCAGCAAACAATGAAGACAAAAAACAAGGGATTGACACGTAAAATATGAGGTTATTAGAGACAAGGAAGAAAGGTCGCAAGTACAAAAAAGTAAACTAGGTCACCGCCGCAGGACTCAGCCAAGAGTTGGTAAGGAAAGAGAACAACTCATGGTGTGCGATTGAGTAGAGAAGGAAAGCCTATACCCTGCAAGCGGTGTCAGCTGACGCAGTCAAGACTGACTGCGTCAAATCAACAACAAATAAAATGCTTAGAAAGCAAATTTACCTTGGAAGTTGATGTTGGTCATATCAGTACCTTCACCGGAACCAAAATCAGTTACATTCTGGACTTCAGCACCAAATTCTAGACCACTAGGCATTTTATAGAAGGCATTAACAAACACGGTCGTTTGATCTTCGGAGCCACTAGCACCGAAAGATTTAACCTCAGCCATTGCATTGGCACTTAAACCACCACCAAGTGCCATACCTAAACCACCGGAGAAGGCATTCCAATCAGCATCAACGTCGTCATTACCACTACTTGTGAACGAACCAACTACTTTCATGCCATCAGTGATACCCATATTAACCGATGCAGTTAAGTGCACCCAATTACTATTCTTGCCATCTGATCCGTTTTCGTTAACCAATGCTGCACCTGCAAAAATTTTCGCACTACCAGCGTTAGCGGTTAAACCTGCAGCAATATCAGGAACATTTGGCCCATCAGTACCTGCAGTGCCCTTACCCCAGTCTTCTACACCGAAGCTCAGCTTTGCACCGCCCATATCCATGGTGCGGGCAATCATAGGGTGGCGGTTTGCATATACTGAAGCACCGGTCAGACCAACAAAATCAACTGTTGGCAGAATACCGTTAAGGTTAGCAGCAGAAGACCACGTCTGACCCACTTTCCAACCATCAACCATCACTACGGCATGGCGCATTCGCAGGTTACCCTGATTACCATTTCCATAATAATCACCTTCAAACAGTACGGTCGCGTTGGACGAACCAATATTTGTTTGTTTCAGATTGAAACGGCTTTTAACAGCTGATCCACCAGTATCATTAGTATCGGAACCTCCATCTACGGATTTGCTATCCATAGAAAATTCAGCGGCAACGTAACCCCCGTAAGAGAATTCGGCCTGAGCAGTGGTAGACATCGCTGCGGCTGCCAGTGGAAGAAGAATAGTTCCTGCAATTTTGTGCTGAAGTTTCATGTTTTTCCTTACCTTTAGGTTGTTGTTATTAGTGAGGCAATCAGACGGAAATTGTCTTTGCTTTTGCCTCACTCAATAGGAATTTGTTTTTGTTATCGAGAGTGTGGCTTGGCTTCTCGTCAGAGCTGAGATTCTGAAAATTTGACGTTTGTGTCAACAGTGCTTTCTGCACCAAGAGTAAGCCTTGGCGCGTTATATGGCACAACAATGGTTCAAAAAATGCGATTCGATTATTTTTTTTGTAATAAAAACATGCCTAATCAAACTACCTTACAGCCGTTTAAATATCATGACCAATAGGTCACGGTTGATCAAAAAAAATCCCTCACAAGTCGGGATTTTTAGATTTTCTCACAAATGCAATTACGACCAAGGTATTGGTTTTCAGGGGTTTTTCCTGAAGGATGAGTGAGCCGAATGCTTTAAAAAACGCATAACCCCCTTGTGTACAGGGGCTATTTTCGTATCAAAATCAAATGCCTGATCCCGGCGTATCCCTTTAAGGGCAGGGTGCATTTGGGCCAGGCTTTCAAAGTTATTAAAAATGACGTTACTCAACTCAAATGCCGTTCTCTCCGATAATGTTTCAGCCGAGACCAATCGCGCTGTCAGTTTAATAGTAGCGATCGGGTCAGGGTTTCCTCGATAGAGGGCACCACTAATTTCTCCGGCACTATAAAACGGGTACAAAGCAGAGAACTCTTTAATAAGCTCATCCGGAAGAGGGATAATGATACTTTCGCAAAAAGTTGTCGCTTCAGAAATGGAAGCATTGGGATGACCGACAACGTATACAAATGCATCAATCCGACCCGAACACAGCGCCTCTGACATATCTGAAGCGGATAGCTCACTGGCTATCTCAAAGTCATTATAATCCCATCCTAATGTACTCAGTATCAGGTCCATGGTCCGTCTTTGACCAGATTCAGGGCTACCTAAATTAACCTTTTTTCCTTTAAGATCCCGGAATGTTTTAATACCGCTGTCTTTACGGGCAACAATGGTCAAAGCTTCAGAATGAAGGTTCATCAATGTCCTGAGACCTTTACTGGCACCTTCTTGTGCAAAAATTGAAGACCCCATTGCCGCATGGTAAAGCCAATCAGGCTGAACAATTGCTAAATCTAACTCTCCCCGCTTAAGTGCATTCAGGTTATAAGTTGATCCCTGAGTACTCTCTACAGCACATCGGATACCATGAAGATTCCGTTCTTTGTTCACCAAGCGACAGATCGCACCACCGGCAGGATAGTAAACCCCAGTCAAATCCCCAGTACCCACAACGATAAAATCTGAGTCAGCCTTCACAGGAAAGTGAAACGAGAATAAAAACAGAACAAATAAAAACTTGCGCATAAAGTACGTCCGAAATGTTAAAGCATGCCAAACACAATGAAAGCTATAAGAACCCGGACCAAAAGCAACAAAAAAACCAGCCGAAGCTGGTTTTTTTGTTGCAGGTCAAATCAGGAGATTATTTGAAGTAAGCGTTATCCGTCACAGTGTGATCGGTAACATCACGAACGCCTGTCAACTGAGGGATTTTCTCCATCAGGGTCTTCTCGACGCCATCTTTCAAAGTTAAGTCAACGGCTGAACACCCCTGACAACCACCACCAAACTGAAGGATAGCAAGGTTGTCGTCAGTAAGTTCAACAAGCTTAATCTCACCGCCGTGGGCCGCGAGCCCCGGATTAATGTCAGAATAAAGAACATAGGTAACCTGCTCAGCCAGCGGGCTGTCAGCGCTTACTTTTGGCATCTTAGCATTAGGAGCTTTAATCGTGAGCTGACCACCCATACGGTCCGGATTGTAATCGACAACAGCTTCTTCAAGATATGCAGAGCTGGTTTTATCCAAGTACACAGGGAAAGCAGCCCCTTCCTGAAGAACGTCCTCTGCTTCTTCTTCCCCTGGGCGGCAATAAGCCAGGCAGGTTTCAGCGTAAGGAGTACCGGGCTGGGTCACAAAAACACGCACACCGATGCCATCAGCATCCTGTTTACTAAGAAGCTCACCCAGATATTTTTGAGCACTTTCGGTAATTTCGATAATGGCAGACATGGATCGTCACCTAAATTCCACAATGAATGATTAAAGGGCATTTTAGGGCAAAAGCGGTGAGATTTAAATACCCAACCATTTTAATCAGGCTTTATCTTCCAAGAAACGAATATTCTGACTGATCATTAAAATTCTGCACGTTATCGCAAAAAAAATTCAGGGTCAGAGAAAAATGTCTTTGGTAAGGTTTGCCGCTGCTTAAAAGCCCGGAATTTCTGTCACAACAGTTATAAGTAAATACCGAAACAGATATAAGTATCTGATCTGACTAGGATCTCTTAAAACTGTGTTTTATTTGATAGAATACATCAATCTTACGCGATTGATTCAGAGACAGCGACATATAACACCTCAATATCAACGAAAGTCGCTTACTTTTGTATCGCCTAACCTGTTTATACCCGTTCGGAGCACCCTGAGAAATGAGTCTGGAAACACGTGTCAAAACCCTGAAAGCCGCACTTAAAAGACGAATTCTAATACTGGACGGCGGTATGGGCACCATGATTCAGGGTGAAAAACTCACCGAAGATGATTTCCGCTCAGAAAGGTTTAAAGACTGGCCATCAGACATCAAGGGAAACAACGACCTTTTGGTGATTACTCAACCAGATCTGATTCAGCGTTTGCACAAAGGCTATCTGGATGCCGGGGCCGATATTCTTGAAACCAACTCCTTCAATGCGACTCAGCTGTCTCAGTCTGACTATGGCATGGAAGCACTGGCCTACGAACTGAATGTTGAAGCAGCCCGTGTAGCACGTTCTGCAGCTGATGAAAAAACAGCAGAAACCCCCGACAAGCCACGTTTTGTTGCCGGTGTCCTCGGCCCCACCAGTCGAACCGCTTCACTTTCACCGGATGTGAACGACCCGGGTTTCCGCAATGTGGACTTTGATACTCTGGCGGAAAACTACCGTGAGGCTACCAGAGGCCTGATCGAGGGTGGTGCAGATATTATTCTGATCGAAACTATTTTCGATACCCTAAACGCCAAAGCCGCACTATTTGCCGTACAGGATGTGTTTGAGGAGGTCGGTGTTGAATTACCGATCATGATCTCAGGTACTATTACCGATGCATCAGGCCGTACTCTTTCTGGCCAAACCACTGAGGCTTTCTGGAACTCAATTCGTCACGCTAAGCCTCTGTCTGTTGGTCTTAACTGCGCGCTGGGTGCTACCGAGCTACGCCCCTATCTCGAAGAACTCTCCAATAAGGCTGATACCCACGTCTCAGCACACCCTAACGCAGGCCTGCCGAATGAGTTTGGCGAATATGATCAGACCGGTAAAGAGATGGCTGTTATTGTCGAAGAGTTCGCAGCCAGTGGTTTCCTGAATATCATCGGTGGTTGCTGTGGTACTACGCCAGAGCATATTCAGGCGATTGCTGAAGCCGTTGCCAAACACCAGCCTCGTCAGATCCCCAATCTGCCCAAAGCCTGTCGCCTGAGCGGACTTGAGCCCTTCAACATCGGTGCTGACAGCCTGTTCGTCAACGTCGGTGAACGTACCAATGTCACCGGTTCTGCCCGCTTTAAACGCCTGATTGTAGAAGAAGACTATGACACCGCCCTGGAGGTTGCTCAGGAGCAGGTCGAAGGTGGCGCACAGATCATCGATATCAATATGGATGAGGGCATGCTTGAGTCTCAGTCTGCCATGGTGACCTTCCTGAATTTGGTTGCGGCCGAGCCTGAAATCGCCAAAGTCCCTATTATGATCGACTCCTCCAAGTGGGAGATTATCGAAGCCGGTCTGAAGTGCGTACAGGGCAAACCTGTGGTGAACTCCATCTCCCTGAAAGAGGGTGAAGAAGCCTTCCGCCACCATGCCAAACTCTGCATGCGTTATGGTGCAGCCATTATCGTCATGGCCTTTGATGAGGAAGGTCAAGCAGACACCTTCGAGCGCAAGCGTGAAATCTGCAAACGCTCTTACGATGTACTGGTCAACGAAATCGGCTTCCCGGCGGAAGATATCATCTTCGACCCGAACATCTTTGCTGTAGCGACCGGTATCGAAGAGCACAACAACTACGCCGTAGACTTTATCGACGCTACTCGCTGGATAAAACAAAATCTGCCTCACGCCATGATCTCTGGCGGAGTGTCAAACGTGTCCTTCTCCTTCCGGGGTAACAACCCGGTGCGTGAAGCGATTCACTCCGTATTCCTCTATCACGCCATTAAAGAGGGCATGACCATGGGTATCGTGAACGCCAGCCAGCTGGCGGTTTACGATGACCTGCCTGCCGAACTGCGTGACTATGTAGAAGATGTGGTACTGAACCGCCGTGATGACAGCACCGATCGCCTGCTGGAGATTGCCGAGAAATACCGCGGCAACGGCGCGGAAGAAAAGAAAGAAGATCTGGAGTGGCGCTCCTGGCCGGTGACCAAGCGCATCGAACACGCACTGGTTAAAGGTATTACCAACTTTATCATTGAAGACACCGAAGCCGCCCGCCTTGAAGCTGACCGCCCGATCCAGGTGATTGAAGGCCCGCTGATGGATGGCATGAACGTGGTCGGTGACCTGTTTGGTGCCGGTAAGATGTTCCTGCCTCAGGTAGTGAAATCTGCCCGTGTCATGAAGCAGGCTGTTGCTCACCTGATTCCGTTTATCGAAGCGGAAAAATCCGGTGAAGTTGAAGCTAAGGGTAAGATCATCATGGCCACCGTTAAGGGTGACGTACACGACATCGGCAAAAACATCGTGGGTGTTGTTCTGCAGTGTAACAACTACGAGGTTGTTGATCTGGGCGTGATGGTTCCGGCAGAGAAAATCCTGCAGGCCGCTAAAGAGCACAACGCTGATATTATCGGCCTGTCCGGCCTGATCACGCCATCGCTGGATGAGATGGTGCATATCGCCAAAGAGATGGAGCGTCAGGAATTTGATATCCCGCTGATGATCGGCGGTGCCACCACCTCCAAAGCACACACTGCGGTTAAAATCGAGCCTCAGTACAAGCGTGGCCCGGTTATTTACGTGACTGATGCCTCCCGCGCCGTAGGTGTTGCCAGTAACCTGCTGAGCGATGAGCTGCGTGATGATTTTGTTGCCGGTCGTCGTAAAGAGTACGAAGAAACCCGTATCCGTAACGCCAACCGCCGCGCCAAGGCGGACCGCATCAGCTATGAAAAAGCCTGCGATAACAAACTGGCACTGGATTGGGATAACTTCAAACCGGTTAAACCGACCTTTACCGGTGTTAAGGCCTTTGACGATTACGATCTGAACACCATTGCAGAGCGCATCGACTGGACGCCTTTCTTCATGTCCTGGGATCTGGCCGGTAAATACCCGCAGATTCTGACCGATGACGTCGTTGGCGAAGCGGCTACCAGCCTGTTTGCCGATGCCAAAGTGATGCTGAAGAAGATTATCGACGAGAAACTGATTCAGGCCCGTGGCGTAATCGGCTTCTGGCCCGCCAACACGACGCAGGCGGATCAGATTGAAGTGTATGCCGATGAAAATCGCAGCGATGTCAAAGCGTTGCTGCAACATATCCGTCAGCAGACGCCGAAACCAGAAGGCAAACCCAACCTGAGCCTCGCCGACTACATTGCGCCCAAAGACACCGGTCTGGAAGATTACATCGGCGGCTTTGCGGTAAATGCCGGTATCGGTGCCGAAGAACTGGCTAACGCCTACGAAGCGGCCGGCGATGACTACAACTCCATTATGGTGAAAGCACTGGCGGATCGTCTGGCGGAAGCTTTTGCCGAGCACCTGCATGAGCGTGTGCGCAAAGAGTTCTGGGGTTACGCCAAAGATGAACAGCTGGATAACGACGCTCTGATTAAAGAGCAGTACCAGGGCATCCGCCCGGCACCGGGCTACCCGGCCTGCCCGGATCATACCGAAAAAGAGACCCTGTTCAGCCTGCTGGATGCGCCACAGCATAGTGGTCTGGAGCTGACCGAGAGCTTTGCCATGACCCCGGCTGCAGCCGTCAGTGGCTGGTACTTTGCTCATCCGGATGCCAAATACTTCGGTACCGGCAAGATCGATCTGGATCAGGTGGAACAACTGGCCGAGCGTAAAGGCAAGACCACCGAAGAGATGGAACGCTGGCTGATGCCGGTTCTGTCCTACGATCCGGCTTAATCTGTTCAGCCTGAACGTTAAGTCGTTTCATTGCGATCCCTGCTGACCCCACCCTCCTTTCAGCGGCAACGTGAGATCTTGAAACTCGCGCTGCCGCTGATCGGCGGTATGCTGTCCCAAAGCCTGATCAATCTGGTGGACTCCGCCATGGTCGGGGCTTTAGGCAGCACCGCTTTGGCGGCAGCTGGCGTTGCCGGTTACACAGCATTTGTTATTACCGCTCTGATTCTGGGCATATCATCAGCGGTTCAGTCCTCCACCGCTTATTACTATGGAGCTAAGTGCCAGGACTCTCAGAATAAAACGCTAAGTGCAGGCCTAGTGCTCGCCTGCTTGCTCTGCACTCCTCTGATCGCTTTCTTTTATCCACTAACAGGACTTATCCTTTCTTATATTAACTACGATGGCGCCGTAGTCGAATTAGCAGAGAACTATCTGGATTGGCGCGTGATTGGCCTGCTCGCAGTGGGACTGAATTTAGTTTTTCGCGGGTATTGGAATGGTACCCATCATTCAAAAATCTACTTTAAAACAATCATTTTTATCCATATCAGCAACATAGCAATTAGTTATTTATTGATATACGGCAAACTGGGGCTTCCGGCTATGGGGGTTGAAGGTGCTGGATTAGGCACCTGCATTTCTCTCTTTCTTGGTACCCTTATCTGGTTTGTCTATACCGTCAAAAAACTAGGCTGCCGTTCGTTTACCCGACTTGATATTGATACCCAAATCCTGAAACAGCTAGTCAATCGAGCCTTACCAAATTCACTACAACAGACTCTGTTTGCATCTGGCTACCTTGTGCTATTTTGGATTATCGGCCAAATCGGTTCTCTTTCGATCGCAGTGGGTCATGTTTTAGTCAATCTGTCTCTTTTAATGATCCTTCCGGCAGTAGGTTTAGGCATGGCTGCGACCAGCCTGGTAGGCCGATCTTTAGGCCAACAGGATGATATGGCCGCGCAGAACTGGGGCACTGATGTTGCTAAAATGGCCGTCCTGCTGCTCACCATCATTGCAATGCCTCTTACCCTGCTCGCCGAACCGGTAATTGGACTTTTCCTGATTGAGCCAGAAGCAATAACCCTTGGTGCTGAACTGCTGAAACTGACGGCCATCATGATGGTTATTGATGCCTCTGCAATCGTTTTGACCCAGGCGCTTTTAGGTGCCGGGGCCAGCAAGATGGTGATGCAGGTCTCTGTAACTCTGCAATGGGGGTTCTTCCTGCCGCTGGCTTTCGTGTTTGGTGTATACCTCGGCTTTGGTCTAACGGCAATCTGGTGGGTACAACTGGCTTATCGCTGCCTGAATGCCTCTGGTTTTATCTGGCTCTGGAAAGTCAAAGCCTGGTCGACAGCTTAAGCCCCCACTCCATACCCAAAAGCCGTTTTTAAACCTTCTTTTTTATTCCATTATGAAATAAATATATAGATATAAATTCATTTTAAGAATAAGAGAAGACTGCTATTGTTCAGCAAATCATGCGGTTAGTGTCTGTTTTTAATTAGAAAAGCACATCCGCTTTACCGTGACTTTTTGGCACTTTTGATACAGAAACCCTGTCGTAGGAAATTAAATGTATAAGTACGACGATTACGATCAGAAATTAGTTGATGAGCGTGTGATTCAGTTCAGGGATCAAACCCAGCGCTATCTTGATGGCAAACTGGAAGAGGCTGAATACCTGCCGCTACGTTTGCAAAACGGCATCTATGTGCAACGTCACGCTCCTATGCTGCGAGTTGCTATTCCATACGGCATGCTGAACTCTGCACAACTGCGCAAGCTTGCCTACGTAGCCCGCACCTATGACAAGGGTTATGCACACTTTACAACCCGTCAGAATGTGCAGTTTAACTGGCCTGCACTGGAAAACTGCCCGGATATCCTGGAAGAACTGGCGAAAGTTGAGATGCACGCGATCCAGACCAGCGGCAACTGCATTCGCAACACCACAACCGATCAGTTTGCCGGTATCGCAAAGGATGAGATCACAGATCCTCGCCCTTGGTGTGAGATTGTACGCCAGTGGTCGACATTCCACCCTGAATTCGCTTTCCTGCCGCGCAAGTTCAAGATTGCGATTAGCGGCACAGAAGAAGATCGTGCCGCGATCAAGGTTCACGATGTTGGCCTGCAGCTGGTCAGAAACGATGATGGTTCACTCGGCTTTGATGTTTTCGTGGGTGGTGGTCTGGGCCGTACGCCTATGATTGGTGATCTGGTACGCAAGAACCTGCCTGCCAAGCACCTGCTGACCTATCTGGAAGCGGTTCTCCGCGTTTACAACCAGTTTGGTCGCCGCGACAACAAATACAAAGCCCGTATAAAAATCCTGGTTAAAGCTCTGGGCGTAGAAGAGTTTGCCCAGCGCGTTGAAGCTGAGTGGGAACATCTGATTGATGGCCCTTCTACTCTGACTGAAAGCGCAATGACCAAAGCAGCGAGCTTCTTTATCGACCCGACATACGAAAACGCTCCGGACGAAGGCAACTTTGAACAGCAACGCACTGAAAACAAGGCTTTCTCCCGCTTCGTGACTAACAACACTCAGGCTCATAAGAAAGATGGCTACATTGCTGTAACCGTTTCTCTTAAGAAAACCGGTGTTGCACCGGGTGACGTAACCGATGCGCAAATGGATCTGATTGCCGATCTGGCTGACAAATACAGCTTCGGTGAACTGCGTGTCAGCCACCACCAGAACCTGATTCTGCCAGACGTGAAAAAGTCTGAACTGTTTGAACTGTGGCAGGTGCTGGAAGAAAACAGCCTGGCAACACCGAACATCGGCAAACTGACCGATATGATCTGCTGCCCAGGCGGTGACTTCTGTGCACTGGCTAACGCGAAGTCCATTCCGGTTGCAGAAGCGATTCAGCGTCGTTTTGATGATCTGGATCATCTGTATGATCTGGGCGATATCGAGTTCAACTTCTCTGGCTGCATGAACGCTTGTGGCCACCACCATATTGGTAACATCGGCCTGCTTGGCGTTGACCGTAAAGGTGAAGAGTTCTACCAGGTTTCTCTGGGGGGACGCTCTGGTTCTGATGCCAATATCGGTAAAATTCTGGGCCCTGCGGTTAAACAGGATCGTATCCCTGATGCAATTGAAGCCATCATTGGTGTTTATGTTGAAAACCGTATCGAAGGCGAGTCCTTTGTAGAAGCTTACCACCGCATCGGTCAGGCGAAATTTAAGGAGCGTGTTTATGCCTAAGATTATTCTGAACCAGGAAATCGTTGAGGATAACTGGGTTAAAGTCGACCTTGAAGCTGAACTGCCATCCAGCGGCAAAGTGCTGTTGCCTTACCCTCTATGGGTTGCAGGAGATTATGACGCCTCCGCATTTGAAGCCGTTGGTGTTTGGGTGCCTAACGATACCGTTTTCGGTGAAGAAGCCCTGAACCTAGCGGATCTGCCTTTGGTCGCAATCGACTTCCCGGTATTCAGCGATGGTCGTGGTTATACTCTGGCACGCCAACTGCGTGAACGCTTCAACTACCAGGGTGAACTGCGCTCAATTGGTGACGTTCTCCAGGATCAACTTTTCTTTATGAGCCGCTGCGGGTTTAACAGCTATGCCGTTCGTGAAGATAAATCGATTGAAGAAGCACTGACCGCCCTGAAACCATTCAGCAACGCTTACCAGGCCGCGCTGGACAAATCTCAGCCTCTGTTTGCCGAGCGCTGGAACTAAGGTTCAGGTTGATAAATACCCCGCTCAGTGAAGTGACCCCCAATAGTTGGACACCCAACATTGGGGGTTCTTTTTAAGCCGCTCACTCAAAATAGCTCTGGCTCAGAAGTGCCTTAATGGCACGCCAGCCA
>NZ_CEYNZH010000048.1:0-29081 GCF_982874595.1 Oceanospirillum sp.
CCGCTCAGGGCCAGCCCGCCGATGAGCAGGGCCTGCGTCCAGTGCCAGAGCCGCGATCTCTTTGTGGACTGCCGCGCCTTCGGTGCCGGGGTTAAAGAAAGGGCTGTTTTCGTTGCCTTCGTGACGGATCAGAATCACCGGAATCGATTTCTCGTTGGCGGTTTTGATCGCCTGCTTCATCTTTTCCAGTACCACCTCCGTGTTCCAGAGTGGGTACTTACCCTCCGGGAAGTAATCGTTCTGCGGGTCAATCACCAAAAGTGCCTGTTCAGACATATCGTTCTCCTCGCTATCGTTAACGTGATCAGTGCGGTTACTGATGTGATAGGTGCAGTTTAAATGGCAGGTTAAGCCCTGATTAGTGTCTGAATTGACAAATTTAAGGTTAAATATGACATTGTACCCTTCAGCCAATCTTAGCTGCTGCCCTGCTGAATATTAGGAGTCATCGTGATATCCGTTGCCATTATTGTTTACCCTGACAGTCTCAAGTCCGCCGTTTATGGGCTGGAGGAGATGTTTATTCTGGCCAATCGTGTTGCTGGTGAGTTGGGGCAGGCGGTTTGTTTTGAACCTCAGTTGATCACTTTTGAGGATCAGGGATTTAGTGTCAGTGACGCGTTACTTACAAAAAAGTATCCGGTGGTGATTCTGCCGCCGGGGCAGCGGAGTGAGTTTTATCGTGAACCGCCCCCAGCGCTGACCGACTGGATCAGGCAGCAGGCCGATGCCGAGAGCCTGATCTGCTCGGCATGTGCCGGTAGTTTTATTCTTGCCGCCACAGGACTGTTGGACGGTAAGCGAGCCACCACTCACTGGGCATTTGAGCCGCTTTTTCGCAGGCAGTATCCGGAGGTGCAGCTCGATCTGGATCAGATTCTGGTGGATGAGGGGCGGGTGCTGACCGCTGGGGGCATGATGTCATGGCTGGATCTTGGCTTTGAGGTGATCTCCCGTTTTACCGATCCCGGTGTTGTCCCCATGCTGGGTAAATATCTGGTGGTGGATACCGGTCAGAGGGCACAAAGTTTCTATCGGCGCTTCCGACCGGATCTGAGCCACGGGGATGAGGTGATTGCGAATGCCCAGAAACAGATCGAATCCCTGTTTCCGGCGCTGCCTTCCGTCGCGGCGTTAGCGGGATGGGTGCATCTGGGGGAGCGCACCTTTTTGCGCCGCTTTGAAAAAGCCACCGGACACAAACCGAAAAGCTATCTGCAGCGTTACGCCATTCAGAAAGCCTGTGATCTGCTGGAAGAGAGTCGTGTTCCCTTTGAAACCATCGCCCGGGAGGTTGGTTACGAGGATGCCGGAGCCTGCCGTAAACTCTTCGTGCGTATTATGGGGCTGACACCGGGGGAGTTCCGGCAGCGATTTCGGGAGTAGTTTTATCGACTCCGTGGAATATCCCATCGGCAGGGATAAAAAAAGCGCACTAAATGGGTGCGCTTTTTTAGACCTGAACGAGAAAAGAAGGGTTAACTTTCTATGCTCTGACTTTCTATGTTCTAACTTTCCAGGCTGTTCAGGTGGCTCAGGAAGAGGGTAAAGATCTCGGACTGAGTAGAGGTATTCAGACGGCCGTGAATGTTCTTACGGTGGACCTTCACCGTACCAACACTAATGCTGAGAATATCTGCTATCGCCTTGGAAGAGTGGCCCTGCAGGATCAGTCCCAGAATCTCCTGCTCACGCTGGGTCAGCACACCGCTGGCAAAGGTTTTCAGCGCCTGTTTGATCGGGCCTTCTGATTTCTCATACTTCACAAATTCGCCGGATTGCGCCTGCCAGAACTGTTGTACCAGGGCTTCAATCACTGGGAAGATACTCTTCAGGCGGTTCAGCTCGGCACGGGTGATGGTGCCCAGTGCGGTTTTTCGGCCCAGAGCGATGGCACAGGTGGTGTGCTGGCTGAGAGGAATGGTCAGATTGACCTCATCCACCAGATCAAACTTACGATAGCAGGATTGGTAATACTCGGTCTGATCAAAGGAGTCAGGGGCAATATCCACCAGACGGGAGACGTTGGCCCCCATACCGTCACTGATGCTGTTGAACAGGGGATCAAGAATGTAGGCTTTTTCGATATAAGCTTTCAGTGTCGGGCTATGCTCTGCCGGGTCTTTAGGATGCAGAATAATGGGTTTGAAGGATTTTTTATAAGTCACCACCAGGATGGTGTCGAAATTACAGTGATGACTCAGCACCTCTTCCAGTACCGGCATAAAACTGGGTACTTTGATGTGGTTGATTAACGAGGCAATATCCCTTGCGCAGGGTGTGCTGATAAGCTCCGGATGATTTTTGGTTTGCATGGGAGATGTCGCTCCGGTGGCAGCAGTGGGTAATGTGGGGGCGGACTGTATTTGGCTGTCAGGCGTTGTCGCTGAGAGAAACCTGCTTCTGATTATCCGGTTTGGTTGGATTAATTGCATGGTTTTATTGTTGTTTTATGGGTTTGGATTTGGGTTTGGGTGTTACCGATTCAGATCGTTTTTATGGTTTTAAGCTGTGTTTGGCGTTAGCCAGCGGGTTGTGCGTCCGTTGATTGAGATCAGAAATCAGGCCGCCCCTTTGGGCGGCCTGATTCATTGGGTTACAGCTGGCTTAGGGATTCCAGTGTCAGATCCAGACACAGTTTTGCCTTTTCACACAGCTCATCAACTTCAGCATGAGTGATCACCAGTGGCGGTGACATCACCATACGGCTGCCAACGGCACGGATGATCAGGCCGTTGTTGAAGCAGTGCTCACGACAGATATAACCAACATCAATATCAGACGGGAACAGCTCTTTAGTCGCCTTGTCTTTCACCAGGGCAAAACCTGCGATCAGACCCACACCGTTGATGTGGCCGACCAGAGGATGATCTTCCAGGGTCTCACGGAGTTTGTTCTGCAGATATGGGCCAATATCGTTAGCGACATACTCAACGATGTTCTCTTTCTTCATCAGTTCGATGTTAGCCAGAGCAACCGCTGCTGCTGCCGGATGACCGGAGTAGGTGAAGCCATGGTTAAAGTCTTCACCCATCTCGTCCAGAGCCTTGGCCACACGATCACCCACTGCAACTGCAGAGATCGGCAGATAACCGGAAGACAGGCCTTTCGCCATAGAGATCAGATCCGGTTTGATATCCAGTGTCTGGCTACCGAACCAGCTGCCGGTACGACCAAAGCCACAGATCACCTCATCAGCAACCAGCAGAATGTCGTACTTCTTACAGATCTTCTGAATCTCTGACCAGTAGTTTGCCGGAGCCATGATAACGCCGCCCGCGCCCTGAATCGGTTCACCGATAAAGGCAGCGACATTGTCGGGGCCAACCTTAAGAATACGTTCTTCCAGTGCTTTAGCGCAGGCCAGACCGAACTCCTCTTCGGTCATATCTTCGCCTTCACCGTACCAGTATGGCTGGCGGATATGTTCAATGCCGCCCACCATAGGAATGCCCTGTTTGTGCATACCGCTCATACCGCCAAGGCTGGCGCCACCGAGCGTACTACCGTGGTAGCCATTTTCACGGCCAATCAGAATGTTTTTGTAAGGCTTGCCCTGAGTCGCCCAGTAGGTGCGCACCATACGGATGATGGTATCAATTGCCTCTGAACCTGAGTTGGCAAAGAAGATACGGTTCAGATCACCCGGGGTCACTTCTGCAATCGCCTGAGCCAGTTTAGCCGCCGGCAGGTGTGTCGTCTGGAAGAAGGTGTTGTAAAACGGCAGAGTTTTCATCTGCTCGTAAGCAGCGTCGATCAGTTCCTGACGACCATAACCCATATTCACACACCAAAGGCCGGCCATGCCGTCCAGAATCTTCTGGCCTTCGCTGTCCCACAGGTAAACACCTTCAGCCTTAGTGATAACGCGGGCGCCTTTTTTGTTCAGAGCACCGGTATCGGTAAATGGGTGCAGGTGGTGTTTCGCGTCCAGTGCCTGCCACTCTAGGGTGTTGTTGTTTTCAGCAGCCATTTGCTAATCCTCTGGTTGTTGCGCTGAAACCGAATCCGACGGTAGCGGCCGGTTCTGTTTATCTGAGCTTTCGAACTTACGAATAAGCTAGCGCGATCATGTTTGAGTCAGTGAATACTGATTACCAAAGCATATTTTGTGATCAGTTTTCGGTTTTAAGCCGAAGGTGACTTAATAAGCTTGGATGTATTTTGTGATCACAAAAAAGAAAAGTCAAATAATCTGGGTGCGTTTTTTGATCACAAAATAAGGATTTCTTGTTAACTGTATGATTTTGTTAAGTAAAAATATGGAGTGAAATTTGAAGGTTTGTGATGTCAGGGATGGTTTGTTGAGTTTTCGGGCGGATTTTCCCTTAAGTTCTTTTCTTTAATGTGATCACAAAATGGTTTTATTGGGTTATCTCGGTTGATCCGTTCGGGTGTTAAAGAAATACGAGAATCTAGGCAAGTGTGAGATGATGACGTAAGCGTTTTTCTAACATTATGATTTATATGGGTTTTTATTGATTAAGAGGACGGCCAAAAGGTTGTGCTAAGGAGCATCAAGCCGTACCTGTGTGGTCGGCTTGATGCGGTTCAGTTGGCCTGATCAGGAGGCCACGGGCACAAAGAGCATTATTAAGACATGCCTTATTAAAGGGCGCTTGTACCGGCCTGTTCAATAAAGTTGTAGAGCAGTTCCGGTGTGCCGGCAAAAGCAAAACCTTCCCGGATGTCGGAGGCGATCGCCATCTGCAGGGCCAGAGCATCTTTTTTTGTGATGGCTTCAAGGGCTTCGTTGTGGCGGTCAATGGTGTAGTGCTCTTTAAGGCGGGAGTTAGCCAGCTTCATAAAAGGGCCCAGTTGCAGCCATAAACTCTCAATCAAAGGCAGGGTAACCTGGTGAGGGTTTGCTGTGTAAAGGCAGCGGTGGAAGCGTTGATTACGAATCGTGATCTGTTCCAGATCGCCTTTATCCTGGGCTTCGTCGATCTCTTTATCCAGTGCGATCAGCTCTGCCAGCTTGTCATTATCGATGTAAGGCAGGGCGCGTCCGGCAGCGTGGGATTCCAGATTAATACGGGCTTCGCAGAGTTCGCTGAATTTCATTGCGGTCATCTTAGGCACGATGACGCGTCGGTTGCCCTGAATTTCCAGTGCGTTTTCCGCTGCCAGCTGGCGCAGGGCTTCGCGGATCGGCATAGGGCTGACATCCAGTATGCTGGCCAGTTCCCGGATGGTCAGCGCACGGCCAGGCAGTATCTGGCCGTTCATGACAGCGTTACGTAAAGTGCTATATACCCACTGGGTGATAGTTACAGCGTCGTCGCGCTTGGTTAATGTAATTTGTATCGGTGATTTTTTGTCCATTATTTGGTCGCCTGATCCCGTTTTGTTCATGACTCTGTTTGTTGTTGTTTGGATAGAGCTGATTGATTGCGTTGTCATTTTAAGTTTCAGTTTGGACATTTTTCCTGCATTTGTCCCGCAGATTCAAAAGCGCTTTAAGTCTCTGTTTTAAAAGGGCAACAATGTCACAAAAATGGTGCAATCCCGGGTTTGTGATCACCAAATTGGTGCAGGAAAAAATCTTTAATCGGATTGATTGACCGGGTTATTTATTTGTGATCATATCATTAACTCGAAATGTGATCACAAATAAATAATGTTTACCTGATACGGGTCACACTGCCTTAACGAATAGGCTGGTATCAGGGGGTAGCTAAGCTGAGTTTATTTAAGTCGGATGACCTTCAGGGCGTGGTGGGCCCATCACCGGCAGCGTTTCGAAAAAGTTTTATAAGAGAGATAAAAAAATGTCCGTAAATTTTAATGGCGATAACAAACGCCTTGATAGCTCAAGTACTGAAAACAACGAATTCGATCTGTTTATTACTGATCTTAACGGCAACCTGCGCGGTAAGCGCATGCCGGGTAATGCGTTGAAAAAGGTTTTTAAAGAAGGCGTCAAGCTGCCGCGCTCTGTCATCGGTTTTGATAACTGGGGTGATGACGTTCTGGAAAATGGCCTGGTTTTTGAAACCGGTGACAGTGACGGTGTTTGTATGCCGGTTCACCCGTCACCTATTAATGTTCCTTGGGCGGATGATGCCCGCAGCCAGATTCTGGCCATGATGTTTGATGCCGATGGTCAGCCATTTGATGCGGACCCCCGCCAGATTCTGCTGAGTATTGTTGAGCGCTTTGCCAAGATGGGACTGACGCCTGTTATGGCGACTGAGCTTGAATTTTATCTGCTGGATGGTGCTTCAGAAGAGAATCGTATTCCTGAGCCTCCGGTTCTGGCTGAAGGTCATGGTCGTCGTCTCTATGAGACAGACTGCTACTCCATCGAAGAGATGGACGGCCTGTCCTCCTTCTTTGCTGAAGTGCGCAGCGCCTGCGAAGAGCAGGGTATTCCGGCAGACACCATTATTTCTGAATTAGGCCCCGGCCAGTTTGAAATTAACCTGATGCACGTCGCTGATCCGGCTCTGGCTGGTGACCACGCCACCCTGTTTAAGCGTCTGGTAAAAGGTGTGGCCCGCAAGCACGGTTACGGTGCGACCTTTATGGCTAAGCCTTATGCCGATAAAAGCGGTAACGGCTTCCATGTGCATTTCAGCCTGATCGATCAGGATGGTAATAACGTGTTTAACGATGGCACTGATGAAGGTTCTGAGCTGCTGCGTCACGCCATTGCCGGTCTGATGGAGACCATGGCGGACAGCATGTTGGTTTTTGCTCCACACCTGAACTCCTACCGTCGTTTTGCCGCGGGTGCCCACGCGCCAACGTTTGCCAGCTGGGGTTACGAGAACCGTACCGTTGCGCTGCGTGTACCGGAAAGTGAGCCGGTTGCCCGTCGTATTGAGCACCGTGTATCCGGTGCAGATGCGAACCCATACCTGGTGCTGGCTTCTGTTCTGGCCGGTGCCCTTTACGGCATTGAAAACAAACTGCAGCCACCTTCTGCCATTGAAGGTGATGCTTATGCCGAAGCGGAAGAGCGTGATCTGCCTCGCCTGCCAACCCGTTGGGATGATGCCACTGAAGCACTGAAAGAGAGTGAAGTGCTGAAAGAGTATATGGGTGAATCTTTTGTTCGGGTTTACTCTGCGGCTAAAGAGCAGGAGCAGCGCAAGATTCAGAGCCGTATTTCCGATGTGGAGTATGAGGCATACCTGTAACCGGTTATGTCGGTTGCCAGGCTGTTAGCGAATTAAATCGTCTGGTCATGTCTGTTGATGCGGGCTGCGGCGAATGGATTCAGACGGAGAGGCTGACTAGGCCTCTTCACTGGAAAACTTAGGAAAAAGAATGAATTAACCCACAATCCACACTAGAAAAATAATGCACGACACCTTGATCGGACGTGCCTTCAGAGGAACTGAACATGACAATAAAAAAAGCCCTTACCCTGTCCGTATGCTCTGCGCTTCTTGCCGGTAACGCAGTTGCCAGCGACAAAGTGCTGAACATCTATAACTGGTCCGACTATATCGAGCCGGAAGCGATCACCCGATTCGAAAAAGAAACGGGTATCAAGGTTAACTACGATGTTTATGACAGCAATGAGGTTCTGGAAGCCAAGTTGATGGCAGGTGGTTCCGGTTATGACCTGGTAATTCCTACGGGTGCTTTCCTGGAGCGTCAGCTGCAGGCGGGTATCTACCAGAAAATCGACAAATCCAAGCTGAGCAATCTGGGTAATCTGGATACAGCTCTGGCTGAGAAAGTTTCCAAGCATGACGAAGGTAACCTGCACAACATACCTTACGCTTGGGGAACCATTGGTCTGGGTTATAACGTTGATGCGGTAAAAGCCCGTCTGGGTGATATGGAGTTCGATACGCTGGATCTGATCTTCGATCCGGAAGTTACCGCCAAACTGAAAGATTGCGGTATCGGTGTGCTGGACTCGCCTGCTGAGGTGATGTCTATCGCGCTGAACTACGCGGGTCTTGATCCGAACTCTGAAAGCAAGAAAGACCTGAAAAAAGGGGCTGAAGTGCTGGAAAAAGTTCGTGGCGACTACAAGTATTTCCACTCCGGTAAATACATTTCAGATCTGGCTAATGGCGATATCTGCGTCGCGCTGGGCTACAACGGCGACATTCTGCAGGCCCAGGGCCGCGCTGAAGAGGCCGGTCAGGGTGTCAACATCGGTTACGCTATCCCGAAAGAGGGTACGCTGATCTGGTTCGACCTGATGGCGATTCCTTCTGATGCACCGCATCCGGATGCTGCACACCAATTTATTGATTATGTTCTGAAAGCGGAAACGGCTGCTGGTATTTCTAACTACGTTTACTACGCCGTTGCTAACAAGGCAGCTGAGCCTCTGTTGAACGAAGATGTGATCTCCAATCCTGGAATCTATCCTTCTGACGCTGTTAAAGCCAAGCTGTTTGCCCAGAAAGCACACACTGCAAGATTTGACCGTCTGTTAACCCGTACCTGGGTCAATATCAAAACAGGCCGGTAAAGGTCAGAGGCCCTCTGCCTAAGGGCGGAGGGCCTTGAACAATAACAATACTAAAAGAGTCGAGTGTTTTATGACTTCTCCGCAACATATAGATCCTAGCCAAATCAGTGAACAAGCCGCTACCAAGGTATCCAGCTGGAAAACGGATGCTAAGCCCTTTGTTCAGATCGAAAACATTACAAAAAAATTCGACGATTTTACCGCGGTAGACAACATCTCGCTGGATATCTACAAGAATGAACTCTTCTGCCTTCTGGGTGGCTCTGGCTCCGGCAAGAGTACGTTGCTGCGTATGTTGGCGGGTTTTGAAGCGCCGACCAGTGGCCGCATCCTGATCGACGGTGTCGACATGGCAGGTATTCAGCCGTGGAACCGCCCGGTTAATATGATGTTTCAGTCTTATGCACTCTTCCCTCACCTTACCGTTGCAGAGAACATCGCTTTCGGTCTGAAGCGTGAAGGTATTCGTGGTGCTGAAGTTAAAAAACGCGTTGCCGAAATGCTGGAGCTGGTTCAGCTGGGGCATCTGGGCAAGCGCAAACCGAATCAACTGTCCGGTGGTCAGCGTCAGCGTGTGGCGTTAGCCCGCTCTCTGATCAAGCGCCCTAAACTGTTACTACTTGATGAGCCACTGGGCGCTCTGGACAAAAAGCTGCGTGAAGAAACGCAGTTCGAACTGATCAATATTCAGGATGAGCTGGGTGTCACCTTTGTGGTGGTAACCCACGATCAGGAAGAGGCGATGACCCTGGCCTCCCGCATCGGTGTGATGAATCACGGTGTTATCGTACAAACCGATGAGCCTCAGGATGTTTACGAATACCCGAACAGCCGTTTTGTGGCGCAATTTATCGGCTCGGTGAACCTGTTCGAAGGTCAGGTAACCGTTGATGAGCCGGATACAGTGTGTGTGACCTCGGCGGAAGCCGGTGCTGAACTTTGTGTGAATCACGGCATCAGTTGCGCGCCAAATCAGGAAGTTCACGTGGCGGTACGCCCTGAGAAGATTCGCGTCAGTGAAATCCGCCCGGATCAGGCGTACAACTGTCTGGAAGGTACCATTCTGGATATCGCTTACATGGGCAGCCTGTCAGTCTTTAAAGTGAAACTGGCCAGCGGCAAAGAGGTCCGTGTCACCCAGCCCAATACCAACCGTGAATCCGGTGGCCGCTTTACCTGGGACGACAAAGTCTTTCTGTCGTGGGATATGGACAGCTGCGTGGTGTTAACGTCATGAGTACTTCCAAGATTGCGTGGATCAATGATTCCTACGGGAAGATGACGAAGTACAACTTCTTCAGCCGGGTGAACTGGGGCCGCTTCTCGGTGGTCTCTGTACCGTATCTCTGGTTGGCAATCTTCTTCTTCATCCCGTTTGTTGTGGTGTTCAAAATCTCTCTGTCTGAGGCGGCCATTGCGGTTCCGCCTTATACACCGATTCTGGACTGGAACCTTGAAGAAGCTTACGTCACGTTAAAGCTCAGTCTGAGCAATTATCTGTTCCTGTTTGAAGATGACTTCTACCTCAGCGCCTATCTGAGTTCGATTAAGGTAGCAGCCATCTCAACATTTTTTACTCTGCTGGTGGCATTTCCGATCGCCTACCTCATGGCCCGTAGCGAAGGTTCAACCCGAGCTTTGCTGTTGGCGTTGGTGATTCTGCCGTTCTGGACCTCTTTCCTGCTGCGTGTATACGCCTGGATGGGGCTGCTGAAAAAGAACGGTCTGATCAATGAAACCCTGATGAGTATGGGGCTGATCGATCAGCCACTGGTGATGATGCAGACCGACTTCGCCGTTTATATCGGTATCGTTTATACCTACCTGCCTTTCATGGTGCTGCCGCTGTACAGCGCTCTGGAAAAAATGGATATGACCCTGCTGGAAGCGGCAGAAGATCTGGGCGCACGTCCTTATCAGAGTTTCTTCCTGATTACGTTACCCATGGCGATGCCGGGTGTGATTGCGGGCTGTCTGCTGGTATTTATCCCAGCGGTGGGTGAGTTTGTGATTCCGGCTCTGTTGGGCGGTTCCGATACCCTGATGATTGGCCGCGTACTCTGGGACGAGTTCTTCCTGAACCGTGACTGGCCAATGGCATCTGCCGTAGCCGTTGTAATGCTGATTATTCTGGTGTTGCCGATCATGCTGATCCGTAACAGTCAGGGCAAAGAGGGGGCCGTATAATGAAGCGCCGTTCACTATTTCTGAATACAAGTGCGGGTCTGGGCTTTCTCTTTCTGTACGCTCCGATTATCGCCCTGATCGTTTACAGCTTTAACGCCTCCAAACTGGTAACGGTTTGGGGGGGCTGGTCCCTGAAATGGTATGCCGAGCTGTTCAACAACGATCAGATTATCGATGCAGCACTGCTCAGCTTTAAGATCGCCTTTATCACCGCCTGTCTGGCGGTGGTACTGGGCACCATGGCGGGCTTTGTCCTGAGTCGTTTCGGGCCGTTCCGCGGCAAGATGATTCTGTCAGGCTGGATCTCAGCACCTCTGGTGATGCCGGAAGTGATCACAGGTCTGTCGCTGCTCCTGCTGTTTGTGGCGATGGAAGCGGCCTTTGGTTGGCCGGCAGGTCGTGGCACGGGCACCATTATTATTGCTCATACCACCTTCTGTATGGCGTATGTGGCGGTGATCGTGCAGGCTCGTTTGTCCTCAATGGATGAGTCTCTGGAAGAAGCGGCGATGGATCTGGGTGCTAAGCCATCTTCACTGTTCTTCCTGGTGACCCTGCCGCTGATCTCGCCGGCGATTATCTCCGGTTGGTTGCTGTCGTTTACCCTGTCATTGGACGACCTGGTGATCGCCAGCTTCGTTTCCGGTCCGGGTAACAGTACTCTGCCGATGGTGATCTTCTCCAAAGTACGCTTAGGGGTAACACCAGAGGTGAACGCACTGGCAACCCTGATGATTCTGGTGGTCGCGCTGGGTGTGATCGGTGCCATGTACCAGATGCGCCGTCAGGCACGTTTATTGGCTCAGCCGGATAACTGATAGCGGTTTCTGCCGGATAATCGATGGCGGTTTCTGTGATTTAACGAAGAGTCGTGCTGCCGGATCGGGCTGAACTGATCCGGCAGACAAGACTTTTTTCATCATTAAATTTTCGTATTACTTTTTTATCAGACATTCCCGGTTCTGATCATAGATACCCGGCGGATGGTAGCGTTTTAACGCTTCTTATTAGAGTTAAAACTCTTTTGCTGTGTTTTATGACATTAAACAGCGCAACAGGTGCTTAAAATGAAAATTGGTATTTTGGCGACCGGTATTACGCCAGATGAGTTAATCAACGATTATGGTTCCTACGCGGACATGTTTGTTCAGCTGTTTCAGCAGTCCGGACATCACTTTGAATATCAGGTTTATGATGTGCGTGATGGTCATTTCCCCGGTAGCGCAACCGAGTGTGACGGCTGGATCATTACCGGCTCTAAATTTAATGTTTACCAGAACCTACCCTGGATGCAGCAGCTGAAAGAGTTGGTGCTGGAGATTCACCGTACAGAGCGTCCTTTAGTGGGTATCTGCTTTGGCCATCAGATTGTGGCCGATGCCTTTGGCGGACGGGTTGATAAGTACCCGGGCGGTTGGGGCGTGGGCTTGCACAGCTATGAATTAAAGCCAGCGTTTGATTTCCTCAAGGGTGCACCATCATCCTTCTGCATCAGCGCGATGCATCAGGATCAGGTGCTGACCAAGCCGGATAATGCGGAAGTGTTTGCAACGTCTGATTTCTGCAGCTATGCCGGTCTGGTGTATGACGACCGTATTATGACCTTCCAGGCGCATCCTGAGTTTAATATCAGCTATGAAAATCAGCTGATCGCGCTGCGTCGTGGGGATGTGATTCCTGATCAGACGGCTGAACTGGGCCTGGCAACGGTTAATGAAAAAGACGCCGAGACGGATTCTGTGATGGTTGCTCACTGGATGGCTGATTTTCTGACTCAGCGTGCTCCTAAGGCCTGATCAAGGACAGGTTATGTAGCCGGACTGCAACGGCTGCATAACCGATCTGTACAGAGGCGCGTGTCCTGTACATGCGCCTTAATAAGGCGGTTACCGCCCACCTCTTTTAAAACTGACGACCAATAATAACGAACCGACACCCGTTGTCGGTAAACCTATTCTGGGCAGCGCCATCGCTGCACGAGGTAAAGATTATGCCCGTTACCGCATCTCTGGCATCGACACCTTCTTCTGCTGATAATCGTGGCTTGTCCCGCTTTGCATCTCTTTCGGTCAGCCAGCGAATCACTCTGACGCTGGGCCTGATTCTTCTGCTGTTTATGCTGACATCAGCCAGCGCCTACTACAGCTTTAATTCTGTGGGGCGTGATGTGGGAGTCGTCGTAAATAAAGCGTCACCTCGGGTTTATCTCAGTGGCAACCTGCGGGGGAATCTGGCAGAGGCCAAGTATCTGCTGCTTCAGCTTCTTTCCGGGCAGCAGGCGGATAAAGCCACTATTGAGAAACGCCTGAGTGCTCTGGGACAAGAGTTTGAACAGGACTTCGGCCAGCTGAAACAACTGGGCGTACAAGGTGTGGATGATGCGGAACAATTAAGCGCCGAGATTTTCCGGCTCGCGGCTCAAATGGTGCAGGCTCAGGTAACCTATCATCAGGGGCTGGAGCGCGTTGACGCTCAGAGTAGCGACTTCAAATACCTCTCGTCTGAGATGGGCTACACCCTTGAAGATCTGCTGTTCGAAGAGTTCCGTTACGAGTACCTGTCACTGTTAAAGCCGATTCGCGATGATATCGCCTTTATGAACAGTGGCATCCGTGATCTGTTTCAGATGGCAGATTACTCATCTGCTAAGGCGGAAGCTGACGAAGTGGCACGTAAGCTGGAATCGATCGATAAAGCGATTGCCAAAACACCGGCGCTGGATCAGGAGGTTGCAGAAATTCTGAATGAAACCTGGCAACCGTATAAAGCTCAGCTGATCAAGCCGGAGCTTAGCCTGCAGCAGCATCTGGCTGCACTGAAGGCGATGGAAAAGTCAGAGCAGCTTCTCTCCCAAATTGAACAGCTTGTTGCCCAAAGTGAGCAGCAGATCGCTACCTTTGTTGAGACGGCTAAAACTCAGTCGAATACCGCGACTCAAAGCACTCTGGATACTCTGGATCAGGGCAAAAGCATTATTGTCATCGGCGCACTGGCCGCTATGTTGCTGTCTCTGGTGCTTGGCATCCGCCTGATCCGTTATCTGAAGAATGCCCTGGCCCGTCTGGTGGGGGCTATCGGTCAGATCGCAGAGGGCGACCTGACAACCCGTGTCCCTGTTGAGGGTAACGATGAGATCACTCAGGTTGCGGTGAGCACGAACACGCTGGCCCAGCATCTGCACGATCTGGTGGATCAGATCAGTCATACCGTTCAGTCGGTACATGAGGCCGCCCAAATCAGTCAGACCATTGGTGAGCAAACCCTCACCGGAGCGGAACAACAAAGCACGCAAACCAACCGTTTAGCGGCGACCGCAAGCCAAATGGAAGCCAGCGCCCGAGAAGTGGCTGAGCACGCTGAACAGACCCGGCAGAGTGCTCATCAGGCGGAAGAGGTACTGCACGCCAGTCACCATGATCTGGAAGAGAGTCGTCAGGCGATTGCGCATCTGGCGGATCAGGTTCAGGTGTCGATGCAGCAAGTAGCCGATCTTAAAGAGCGCAGCGACGGCATCAGTGATGTGATCGATGTGATTCGCTCTGTGGCCGAGCAGACTAACTTATTGGCGCTTAACGCTGCTATCGAGGCTGCCCGTGCCGGTGAAGCAGGTCGTGGTTTTGCTGTGGTGGCCGATGAGGTACGCTCGCTGGCATCCCGAACACAGGAATCCGTGGGCGAGATCGAAAATATTATTCTGCGCCTGCAGGAAGGGGCTCAGAAAGCAGCCAGCACCCTGTCCGGTTGCAGCGAAGAGGCGACACAGTACAGTCACCAGCTGAATACCAGTCTTGAGGCGCTGCATCAGGTAAGTGATAGCGTACACTCGATGAGTCAGATGAATGCGCAGGTCGCCACAGCTACCGACCAGCAAAGCAGCACCGTGGCGGATATTAGTCACAGCTTGACTGAGATTCATAGCATCACCACTCAGACCACCGATGGGGCAGAGCGTTCGTCCCATCAGAGTGAGCGCCTGCTTACACTGTCGGACAATCTGGCCGCACTGACCGCACGCTTTAAAGTATAGAATTGAGACAAGATCATCATCATAAGGAAAGCCCCACACATGATCACCTTGGGTATTTTGATCACTGATACCGGCCCGGCGTCTTTGCTGGAGCAGCATGGCACCTTTGCCGACCTGTTTGAGCAGCTGCTGAATCGGTCGGATGTGACCTTTAGTTATCGTCATTATTCCGTGATCGATGGTGAGTTTCCGATCCGTCCGGATGAATGTGATGCCTGGCTGATTACCGGTTCTGCGCACGGGGTTTATGATGATCTGCCATGGATGGAGCCCCTGAGGGTTCTGATCCGAACCCTGCACGACGAGAAACGCCCGTTAGTCGGTATCTGCTTTGGTCATCAGATCATCGCTGAAGCCCTTGGCGGACGGGTAGAGAAGTTTGATGGCGGCTGGAATCTGGGTATCAAACAGTATCAGGTCACCGAGCAGCTGCCATGCTTTTCAGCTGGTGATGCTAACAGTGATCAGCCGGTCACCCAGTTTGCCATTAACGCCATCCATCAGGATCAGGTGCTGGATATTCCTAAAGACTGCCGGGTATTTGCCAGCGCGCCACGCTGCGCCAATGCAGGTCTTGTCTGGGGCGATCATATCCTGACGTTTCAGGGACACCCCGAGTTTCATCGCCAGTATGAGAATGATCTGCTGCGGGCCGATCTGGGTGTGGTTTTCCCAGATGACGAACTGCAACCCGCCCTTAACGGCCTTGCGGAAGATGCGCTGGATGATACTCAGGCAGGGCAGTGGATCGCCCGCTTTATTCAGCAGGCGGTAAACCGTTAGGTCGATTCTTTATTGTTACTGTTTCAGACAGCACAAACCGAAAACGCCAGCTTCTGTTTTTAACAGTTAGCTGGCGTTTTAGTTTAAAGCTGGTGACTTGTGAAGATTAACTACCCGCAGCACTCAGCTGAAACGGTGAGCCGCCGGGAATCAGGCGTTTGCCGGTAAGGCCGTTAAACTCGGCCTGTGCTGCCGCCACACAAAACTCATTCAGGGCAGTGTAATACTGAGCCTTGGCGCTGGACAGGCGGCGCAGGTAAATCTCGTACTTACGTTTGGCTTCTTTGCCGGTGCGGCTCATGTTGATCTGTTCGCGCAGGTCTTTAACGTAGGCCAGCAGCTCCTGAACCTCTTCGAAGGCCTTCTCGTTGTCTTTCAGCACCTCTTCGTAGCGGCGATTTTCACTGCGTACCAGATCGCGAATCTCTGCCGAGCGGGTGTTTTTGGGTGCGTCTTTGGTCAGGGAGATCATAATCGCTGGGTACTGATCAGCCTCGATTCCCCGCTTGGATGGAATGCCGATTCGGAAGCGGGCCGGGTTGAGAATATCCTGTGTGAATTTTTCAGCGGTGGTCAGCTGGTAGAGTTCGCCGTGAAAGGCTTCGCGGGTTTCGATCTTGTTGTGCAGTAGTTGTTGGTGCAGTTGCAGGGCTTTTTCAGTCTGTTCGCGAAGGCGGTTGGCTTCGGTTTCCAGTGGGTCCGCGCTTTGAGAATAAAAAGCTGTGGCACTTTCAGCACCTGCCTGAGCGTTATTAGCCAGCATCACCATACCCGTTGCCATCAAAGCGATCAGAAGCAGAGAGCGCAATAGTGAGAACAAAGTCGTCATGGTGTTTTCCTCGTTTTCCAAGTCGGAATCGGACGTTGCGACATCCTGTCTTCGTCGCAGCCGAAAACTGCCGTGCGATTCCTGAGCGTTTTATAAAGAGAATGAATAGAGATTCAATTTAAGCACAGGTGAATAAATCGAATGTTGGGGTTTTGTAAAGACTGTGTAGGGAAGTGCAACCTAAAGAGAAAAGTGTGTATTGAAGTGCTTAAACTCAAGTTAATATCTCCGGATAGCTCTTGGTTGTTTAGGTTTAACAGATATCCTTCCAGAGGTTCAACGCATTAATTTTCAGGCTCCATTGGTTTTTTCAATATATTGAAAAATTAGTCTGTCTGTATCGGTAGCTTATTTTCAATGATGGGTTTCGCCATACGTTCACTAAAGATTTTACGTATCTCTTCGATACGGCGGCGGTTGGTTCCCAGATCTGAGTAGCCTACCCGTGAAGCTGATCGAACGGCAATAACACCAGGTACCTGAAAATAAAATTCAACATCGTCAATAAAGCCCATAAGGGGAGTACGGAAGTCTGCTCTGAGATAATGCGCATGCTCTCGGGTTACGACAATGGCATCCTCACGCTCCGAGAGCAGGGCTTCCATCTGGTCATACGCCAGAGATTGTTCTGCAGTATAAAGAATTGGAGGTACTTTCTGACTTTCCGGAGTATCCGGATGAGAGGCAACGCAGTTGGGCGTATCCGGGCACGGCTTCAGGCGGTTGTTTTCTACGCCCAACTTCGGAATATCGTGCATACAGCCCGTTAAAAAGGCGATAATAGTTCCCAACATAACAGTTTGTCTTATTTGAGGAAAAGAAATCATTCGGGCTTCCTGTCTGATCATCCTGATACAACTGTTTAAAGTAGCAAGTTTTAGGTGGATACCTCAACATCGGATCCGTTTTTTACAGATAATTCCAAGTTTTTTTACAGGCATTTCATGGCGTTAGTTAGATTAGAAAAAGTCAGTATTGCATTTGGTCATCATGCCTTGCTGGATGAAGCCTCTGTGGTGATCAGCAAAGGCGAGAGAATTTGCGTGGTTGGCCGCAATGGTGCAGGCAAGTCTACCATGCTGAAACTGGTTTCCGGTGAACAGACTTTAGACTCCGGTTCTCTTTGGGTTCAGCCAGGGCTGAAAATCGGCCAGTTAGCACAGGATCTGCCGGTAGCCGGTGACGATACCGTATTCGACATCATTGCCGATGGTATTCCCGGTGTTGGTCAGCTGATCCGGGATTATCATCATCTGGTGATGAACATCGTTGGTGATGATGACCTTAAAAAGCTGGAACATCTGCAGCATGAGCTGGAAAGCAAAGATGGCTGGGCGTTGACTCAGCGTGTTGAATCGATCATTTCCCGGCTGAATCTGCCTGCTGACACACCGATGAAGTCTCTGTCCGGTGGCTGGCGTCGCCGGGTTGCTCTGGCGCGGGCTCTGGTGAGCGAGCCGGATCTGCTGCTACTGGATGAGCCGACCAACCATCTGGATATTGAAACCATCGCCTGGCTGGAACAGCAGGTGAGTGAGTTCCGTGGTGCCGTGCTCTTTATCACCCACGACCGGGCATTCCTGCAGAAACTGGCGACCCGAATCGTTGAGCTGGATCGTGGTCAGCTGACGATCTGGGAAGGTAATTATCCCAGCTTCCTTGAGCACAAAGAGCATATGCTTGAAGTCGAGGAGCGTCAGAACGCCGAGTTTGATAAGAAGCTGGCTCAGGAAGAAGCCTGGATTCGTCAGGGGATCAAAGCCCGTCGTACCCGTAACGAAGGTCGGGTTCGTGCCTTGCAGGATCTGCGGAAAGAGCGCTCACAGCGCCGGGAGCGTCAGGGAACCGCCAATATCACGCTGGATAAAGCCGATTCCTCCGGCAAGCTGGTGGCGGAGCTGGAAGATGTGTCCTACAGCTGGGGTAATAAACCTATTATCCGCAACCTGACCACCCGTGTTATCCGGGGGGATCGTATTGGTCTTCTGGGGCGCAATGGTGCCGGTAAAAGTACCCTGCTGAAACTGTTTCTGGGGCAGCTGGAGCCACAAAGCGGCAACCTGAAAATGGGCTCAAAGCTGGAAGTGGCTTACTTTGATCAGTTGCGTGCCCAGCTGGAGCCTGAGAAAAGCGTGATGGATAACGTCGCTGCAGGTCAGACCAGTATTACGATCGGTGGTCGTGATAAGCATGTGATGAGCTATCTGCAGGATTTCCTGTTCAGCCCGGGGCGTGCCCGTACGCCGGTGAAAGCTTTATCCGGTGGTGAGTGTAACCGTCTGCTTCTGGCGAAGCTGTTCACCAAACCCGCAAATATGCTGGTACTGGATGAGCCGACCAACGACCTGGACGTGGAAACCCTAGAGCTGCTGGAAGAACTGATCGCTAACTTTGACGGCACCGTTTTTCTGGTCAGCCACGACCGTGCCTTTATGGATAACGTGGTCACCAGTGTCTTCGCTTTTGAAGGTGATGGTCTGGTTAAAGAGTATGTGGGTGGCTACAGCGACTGGGTGCGTCAGGGCGGCAAATTCCCACCTGAGTCAGCCGGTGGTGACGGGAATGACAGTGATACGCTGAAAACCGAGGCTACGGCCGAAGCTCCTGCAAAAGCTGAGCCTGCGAAGCCCGCTGAAAAACCTGCACCGAAAGGTAAGAAGCTGAGTTATAAGCTGCAGCGCGAGCTGGATCAGCTGCCGGGTGTGATTGAGAAACTGGAAGCGGAACTTGAAGAGCTGCACACCATTACCGGTGATGGCGCCTTCTATCAGGGCGATCCGGCCAAGGTAGCTAAAACCCTGGATAAGTTGCAGCACAAAGAGTCTGAGCTGGAAACCGCAATGGATCGTTGGGTCGAGCTGGAAGCGATGAAAGAGGAAGACTAAACGTCTTTTTAGTACGTTACGCTTGCCTCTCAGGCAGGTGGTGACGCTTCTTACACCGCAGGTAAAAAATAACCCGTGATAAGCTATGTTATCGCGGGTTATTTGTTATCGCGGGTTATTTGCTTTCAGGTGTTCAGGTTTGGCTTATCTCAGCCCCGGAACTTATTTCTCTTCCTGAATGCGAACCGCCAGAACGTCACACTTGGCACCGTGCAGAACGCCTGTGGAGGTTGAGCCCAGCAGCAGTGACAGGCCGTGGCGACCATGGCTGCCGACAACAATCAGGTCAACACCCTGTTCTTTTGCCATGCGGTGAATTTCGCTGTCCGGCACACCCACCAGAATGTGTTGCTGTTCCTGAGGGATATTCAGGGGAGCAGCCAGCTCCGCCAGTTTGTCTTTAGCATGCTGTTCCAGTTGTTCCTGAATGGTGGTCAGGTCCATAGGAATATCACCACCATAAGCAAAGCCCAGAGGCTCTAAAGCATGAATCAGGCTGATGTTGGCGTTGTTACGTTCGGCAATAGCCTGACCTTTTTCGATCACCTGTCCGGATTCATCTGTCAGGTCTACCGCGATCAGTACGTGTTTGTATTGACTCATTTTCTATCCCCTTGCTAAAAAATCCTTATCTGACTGTACTTTATCCCTTGTCTATCGATTAGTATAGGCCGCAATTCAATTAACAATCCGATCAGCTACACTGCGTTGGCGTGGGTCATCTTACAATCTTTTCCCCTTGATGCCGTCGTTTTTTAATTGTTCTGATCGACCCTAATTATCGGTTTTTTACCGACCTTATTTCACAGACCCCATTGAGGTGTTTCATGAGTACCTGGCTTATTGTCGTTCTGATTTTTGCGGCTGTTCTCAGTCCTATTGCGTGGATTGTGCCGTCTAAACGGCAGCGTTATCAGATGCACCTGCGTAAGCTGGCGTTGCATGCCGGTATCAAGGTGCGTTTGGAACAGTTTGAACTTTTGGGGACTAAAACTCATGCCACAGCCTATCGCGTGATGCGCGAGGCGGCTGATAAGCAATCAGCGCACCGCTTCCGTTTAGGTCACTGTGCTCGTCTCGATAAAGAAGAGATCCATTACCGGGGCGATGAGTTTATTCCGGGATGGGTATGGTTAGAGCCGGCGTCTCCGGCTTTAAACTCTGAGCAAGAGCAGCGTCTGAAACAGCTCTTGCCCGAGTTACCGCAGGATTCGCTGATTTTTGAAGCAGGAACCGCAGCTCTCACGCTCTGGTGGCGAGAGAATGGGACACCTGAGCAAGTGGAAGCACTGGCTACGCAACTGACAGCGCTGAAGGTCTGAGCGGATTCGTTTATGTCGCAAAAATTGAATGCTGCACTTCAAGAGATGCTGCCTTCGGCACGGGTGAAAGTAATGCCATTGCCGGAGGCAGAACCGTTAAAGCTATGGTTGGTTGATCCGGAACCCGTTGATCGGGCTTTTACACCGGATGAAGTGATTGCCATTCTTGAACATGCTCCTTATTGGGGGTTCTGTTGGGGCAGTGGTCTGGCTTTGGCTCGTTATATTATTCAGAATCCTGAAGCGCTGGCGGGAAAACGGGTTATCGATTTTGGTGCTGGTTCCGGTATTGTCGCGGTGGCAGCCAGCATGGTGGGTGCGGATGTGATCGCCTGTGATATTGACCCTGTCTCCCGACAGGCCTGTGAAGAGAATGCCGTGCTGAATAATGTCTCATATCAGGTTGCGGGTGATCTGCTGGCACTGCCTGAGATGAGTGCTGACCTTCTGATTGCTGCTGACGTCTTATACGACCGGGAAAATCTGCCCTGGCTGGACACTTTTTTTCGCTTTGCCCCTGAAGTGTGGGTAGCGGATTCACGGGTGAAGGATTTCAGTCATCCCCGTTACCAATTGGCGGATACCTTTACAGCGAATACTCTCCCGGAATTAGGAGAACCCTACGAGTTCTCCTCAATCCGTTTTTATCGTTCATTCTGATCCGGTTAGCGAAAGCCTTAGCAGGATAGCTGAGGCAGCTCATATCGGTCATATTCGGTGGCATCACCATTGCAGATCATATCGGCCAGATATTTTCCTGAGCCACACCCCATCGTCCAGCCGAGATTGTGGCCGCTATTGATCCAGAGGTTATCAAACCGGGTTTTTCGGATACAGGGCAGGCCGGAGGGGGTCGCAGGTCTTAACCCTGTCCAGAATCGGGCCTGATCGAACCCCCCTGCTTTTGGAAAAAGGTTTCGGGCATGTTCCAGCACCCGGTCGCAGCGTTTCACATTCAGTTCACGGGAATAGCCCCCCAGTTCACCCGTTCCAGCTACCCGCAATTCATCTCCCAGTCGGCTGAAGACCAACTTATTAGCCTCATCTGTCAGACTGACATTGGGTGCATTGTCCGGATGCTCCAGAGGAACTGAAATAGAGTAACCTTTAATTGGGTAGATATTGGGCCAGATCTTTAAAGGGCGCAGAATTCTTGCCGACCAGGGGCCCATGCAGACAATCACATGGTTAGCCGTCAGATGGCGATTGCCCAGCTCACCATTAACGCGAACATGGATTCGGCGGCCTTCCCGGACCAGTTGCATGATGTGAGTGTTCATGGCGAACTCTACCCCCAAGCTTTTACATATCTCTGTCAGCTGCTGACAGTAGGCTCTGGCGTCACCGGATTCGTCCGTTTCGGTATAGGTCGCACCGACAATTTTTTTATTGCTCAGGCGCAGGGTTGGTTCAATATTAAACGCTTCTTCAGTGGATATGATTCGCCGGTTACAGCCAAAGGCTTGCATCTGTTCAACACTTTTCTGGCTCACTTCAAGAGCTCTGTGGTTGCGATAGAGGTGTAACACTCCCAGACGCTTTTGCTGATAATTCAGCTGATGTTCTTCCTGAACCTGACGGGTTAATTCCTGTGAATAAGCGGACAGACGCATCGCTTCCTGCAGGTTATGACGCCATTGTCCTGGGGTGCACTGTGCCAGCCAACTACCCAGCCAACGCCATTGCTGAACATCAACGCCGGGGCGGAAAAGCAGAGGTGCATCATCTCTTAACAGATCGCGGATAACGGAAAAAGGTGCTGAAGGTTTCGCCCAGGGTTCCGCATGACTAACGGCAATCTGCCCCCCATTGGCGAATGAGGTTTCATTTCCCGGTATGGGCTGACGGTCAACAACAAGAACCTTATGTCCCGCTTTCGCAAGCCAATACGCGGTATTAACTCCGATAACGCCGCTTCCTAATACGATACTGTCATACATAAGGCTTTTCCCTCGCAACGGATAAAATCGAGTCTTTTCACCAGTGTAGACTTTTTTGCCCCGTTAAAGTGAGCGTTTGAATCTAAAGCGTAAGCGGGTAAAAGAAAGGCCGGTTGAGAACCGGCCTGTGGGTAAGGGGATCAGAGCTGTCAGCGAATACGTGCTTAAATCAGCAGGTATTATGCAGAATGTATCGTGGTCTGATTCCTGCCATTTCGCTTAGAGCTATATAGTGCCTGATCTGCCATTTCCAGCCACTGGCTGTACTCAGTCATCTCATCGGTGATTTCACAGACACCCAGGCTGATGGTGAACTGAATACTTTGGGTTTCATAGTCTACCTTGGCGGCTTCAAGTGTAACCCGAAGGCGCTCAGCCATGATAACGGCTTGCTCTGCATTGGTTTCCGGAAGAATGATGCCGAATTCTTCGCCACCGTAACGGCCGGATATGTCGGTTTCCCGCTGCAGTTGCATCAGGGTATTCGCGACCCGTTTGATGACTTCGTCACCCGCCTGATGGCCGTATGTGTCATTCACCTGTTTAAAGTGATCAATATCGAACATCACCAGGGAAGAAGGCGTCTGACTGCGCTTAAAGCGTCGAAATTCCTGATCCAGGCGTTCTTCCCAGTGGCCTCGATTGTTCAGGCCAGTCAGGCGGTCGGTACGGCTTAATCGCGCCAGTTCCTGATTCGCCTTTTCCAGCTCAATTTTGCTGGTTGCGATATCGGTAACGTCATAGATCAGAATAGCCGCATGGGTCACGCTCTTATCCGTCCCCGTCAATGGAATAATGCTGATATTTTGGTACATCTGGTCAGATTTACCGGTTAGCGGGCGGTAACTCTTAAATTTAAATAGATGCGGGCGCTGCTCCCAAGTAGAGTAGGCCCGACTGTCGAGAGTAAATACCGATTCCAGCTTACGGGTCAGCCATTTTTCCGGCAGTTCCGGGAAGAGACTGAAGATATTGCTGCCTCTGGCCTGAGAGGTGCGGACGCCACTGTGGTTTTCCATAAAGCCATTCCACAGCTGAATATCATATCCTTTATCAACAACGACTAAGCCCACATCGACGGTTTGTAGCATCTGCATCAGCCAATGCAGTCGGGACATATCCAGTTCCTGGCCGTTATTCATCATTTCAGATACCCCGCACGTTCCGTCAAAGCTGGTAAAGAATCTTCCGTCAGAACAAGAATCAGGTCGCATTCCACCTGATGATCCGGGATACCGTAGTCGATCTCAATCGCCAGTACTTTCTGATCGATTGCTGGGGTACCCAAAAGCGGTGGCAGGGACTTTTTCTGTCCAAGAACCACAGGGTGGCTGTAGCTGAATTCAATATCCAGCTGCTCGGCAATACCTTTCAGACAGGCGCCAATCAAAATGCCGGACAGGTCCATTAGTACCTCAAGGTCATTATTGCCCGGGGTACCCGAAGGGTTAGGGGTCATTTGGTCGTATTGCATCAGGCGGGTCATATGAGGAAAACTCTCATCGCCCACAACCAGGATGGCTTCACCCGCAATGCCGGAGCCGTTAAAACCCTGAGATACACCAGAGAGTGACAGTGCATCTTTAGAGGCGAGTACATCCTTAAGATCACTGTAGGGTTTGAGATGCACTTTCGGCACGGGCAGATGAATAAAGGTATTGAGCAGCCCGGCAAGAAGGCTGCCTGCCTGCCCCATAGAGACATTGACCACTTCCTGGATCAGATCTGTGAGAGCGATCTCTTCATCGAAGCGGGCAAGTTCCGTTTCTGTTTGGGGAACAGAGCTGCTGATGATGCCGTAGCTGGTTAATATCTCTGTGATCTTTTCGGTTGTCACTGGTTTCTTGATGAAGTCCAGTGCGCCAAGCGCCTTAACGCGTTTATGAGCTTCCGGCTGGATATCTCCGGAAACCACTAATACCATTGTGGGCAGATCCTCATTACGAATGGCTTCCAGAACGGCATAGCCATCCATGACAGGCATGTTCAGGTCGAGAAAGAGGATATCGGCTTTACCGGCTTTGATGGCTTCAATCGCTTCTCCGCCATGGTTAGCGAAGTTGATCTCAACATCCCAGCCGCCCGGAAGGGCGCGGGCCATCTGTTTGCGGGCAAAACTTGAATCATCACATATGACGATGGGGGTAGTCATCAGCGGTATAGATCCTTTAGCTGTTGCGTTAAACCCTCAGGTTTATTTTATAGACCAGCTCATTAGGTTTGGTTGGCTGGTTCTTGTTCTGATTACAAAATGATACATATCTTCGGTATCTAACAATAGATCCTAACAGAAAAAAAATTTCTATGTGAAAATGACATTACAAAATAGCGCTCTTTGTCACAAAGTGTAGACTGTTATGTTTTTCTGTACCCGGAGGATAACCTGCAAGAAAAATAAGGGTATAGTGGTCGTAAACATATTGTTTTTATTCATTTTTTTAGCGCTGGTGCTTTTTATTTTTAGGTCGAACTTAATAATGCGTGATAAATCCATTCTGACCGATGTCGATTCTCTGACGATGTTGCAGCGGGTTCGTTTTTTGTTTGAGAAAATTCGGGGGTACGAATTACTCGGCAGCCGCGATCATCCGGCTGACTTCAATCTGGTTCGGGCAGAATATATCAATACCCGGGTTCGTTTTCTGGCACTGTTATTTTCTGTACTGACACCGCTCTGGATTCCGGTGGACTACTTTATTCTGCCGGAAAGCGACTTTGGCATGATGGTGGTTGCCCGTATTTTGTTCTCGTTGTCACTGTTGGCACTTTGGGTTAAGGCGTCTTACGTTTTTTCATTAAGCCATGCCCGACTTCGGCTACTGGTGCTTATGGTTATGCCGGCACTGTTCCACCTTTCAACCCAATTTATTCTGGGGGAGCACCTAGATGATGAGTATCTGGCCTCATATACATTCCTGCCTTTTCTGATCATTGCGATCCACTGTGTTTTTCCGCTGACTCTCAAAGAGGGTTGTTTACTGGCGTGTTTCACTATTTTTACCCTGTCATTGGATGAAGTGATTCAGCACCGGGTTTTTACATTGACCTCTCTGAACAATCTCTGGCTGCTGGCGGTGATTATGGGGATTGCGATTTGGGCGCAGTTGTCGCAGCTGCATATGCAGCTCAAGTTGTTTGAACAGGCAACAACCGATGCTTTAACCGGACTTCTGACCCGCCGCTCTTTTATGACACAGGCTGAGTCTGAGCTGAGCCGTGCTGAGCGCTATAGTCGTACGCTTTCCATGGCCTTGCTGGATCTGGATTATTTTAAGAGGGTTAACGATAACTTCGGCCATCAGGCCGGGGATAAAGTGCTGATCGCTTTTGCCAGTCAACTGAAAGAGGCTTTGCGGACGACCGATATTATCGGTCGTTACGGTGGTGAGGAGTTTATTATCGTTTTGCCGGAAACATCTGTGGAAGAAGCACGAAAAGTGATTCAGCGGGTACTGGATAATTGTCGGGAAATGGTGATTGTCCACGACAATAAAGAAATACGTTTTACCGTCAGTGCCGGGCTGGGTGAAGTATTAGTTGATGTCCAATCTTCGATTCACTACGTTGATGAAGCCCTTTATAAGGCGAAAGAAGATGGACGGGACCGTATCTCGCTGGCTCCCGGAGAACGTGAACTTCTCACTGAGTAGGGGTATGCATCGTTTGTCAGGCAATCCCTGAAAAAAGGCTGAGGCTGCAGTTATGCAGCCTTTTCACTTTGGAATCTGTTGCAGTTGGCCCCTCAGGCAGACGCTACGTCGGTAAAGCTGACGGTTGGTCACAGGCTGCTTTTGCTGCTTTTCTTGCCCGTTTTTCATGATACATCGCTTTATCGGCCTGAAGTAGTAGCGCATCGGTTGTGGTGGCATCGGCAGGATACGTGGCATAACCGACGCTGGCCTCGAGATGCAGATTCACAACACCAAGATTTGCTCGTTTTTCATTCAGAGCTTCCGCCAGGCGGCGCTTTATCGCAATAACACCGCTGATATCGGTATTGGTCAGAACCAGTACAAACTCATCGCCTCCGAGCCGTATGATGAGGTCCTCGGACTTAACGCCATGTTTAAGGATCGTTGCGAAAAAGACCAACGCCAGATCTCCCGCCTCATGACCATAGGTGTCATTGATCGCTTTAAAGCGGTCCAGGTCGATCAGCATCAGGGTCAGGGGTTGTTCTGTCGTGCGACTTTTCCGGATCAGATTGGGCATCTGGTCATTGAAATAACGGCGGTTGAACAAACCTGTCAGAGCATCGGTGTATGAATGCTCTTTTAGCTGATTGTGATAATCCTCAAGCTCCTGAGCCAGTTGATTAAAGCTTTGTGCCAGCTGAAAAGGCTCTCTCAGCTGGAACTGCTCTGAGTCTATCCGGTTGACGCTCAGGTCATCTTTGACGGCATCTCTGATCTGTCTTGAAAGCTGCCGCATCGGGCGCACAATCCTTAAACGAAGGATAAAGAAAAGGGCGCTGCAGAGCAGAAGCAGGCTTATTATGGTGGTGACGATATAGGTATTAAAGGTTCTTGCCAGGGGCTGTTGCATGGGTTGATCGCTGAATCGCAGGTCGATCACGCCATGCACCGCACCAGAGTAGGAGTTCGTGTGGCACGACAGACAGGCCTCCGTGGCTCGGATCGGGTAAAGATATCGCAGCTGACTGTTCTGTTGGATGATTCGTGTCTGGCCTGCTTTGATTACCTCAGCTAATACGGGGTCGCTGTCTATCAATTGCTGACTGGCGTCGGAAGCACCAAATTGCTCGTCAACAATTTTACTGCGTATCAGAAGCACTTGCTTTTTCTGGGGACTGAGTTCCAGGGAATGGATGAACGAATCCATATCTTCTTTGTTCCAGCCCTGCATCATACCCAGCCAAAGAGCTTTAAAGATGATTTCGGCCTGTTGTTCGGCCTGAGTGGCTGCCAGCTCCTGAATGGTTTGTTTCTTCAGATAGTTTGACATCAGAAAAGTCAAGAAAACGCCAGTCAGGGTCACACTGATAAACGTGTATAAGAGCGTCTTATAGGTCGAAGTCTTATGGTAAGCAGCCGGCAGCTGCAAGCCATCGGGCTGCGTCATAAGGGATTTCCATTTTTTTTGCGGGGGAATTAATTGAGTATAACTTTTACAGGTTAATCAGGAAATTAAATAAATGATAGAAAGAGGCCGATTCGGGACTACGGAGTTTCAATGATGTCGGGGAAGGGTTCAAACTTCTGCTGACACCTTGTCAGCGTCGGTTTAGTCGGGGGTTGGGTCATCTGATGATCTGTTTGAAAAGGGCTGAGCAACATAATAACGGGCGCTTCCGTTCTGTTGGGCAAGACGCATCGCCTGATCGGCTTGGAGCAGCACCTGGTCGGGGCTGATATCACCCGGCTGAATCAGGGTAATTCCGATGGATGCGGTCACCGGATAACGATCTGACAATCCTGCAGCGGGCAGACGGATGCTTTTCAGTAACTGGTCGGCCATCATTTCGGCATCATTCTGATTGTGAATTCCCCGAATCAGTACGGCAAACTCATCACCGCCAATTCGGGCTGCAATGTCATTATCTCGGGTCAGTGCGCAGAGCCTTTTTCCAATCAGCGATAAAAGCTTATCTCCTTTGTCAGAGCCCAGGTTTTCGTTAATCGCACGGAAGTTATCCAGATTGATTACCATCAGGGCTGACAGTGATGGTTTTTCGCCCATGTTCCTTTGAACCTTACCCAGTTCCTGCATAAGCGATTGGCGATTGTGCATCTCAGTCAGAGGATCTTTCGCGGCAAGTTGTTCATTTTGGTTCTGCAGATCCCGTATCTGCTGGCGCAGATATCCCGGCTTTTTCAGTAGGTATAAAGTGATAAGAAAGATACCCAGAGATACGATAGCCAGAAGCGATGACACGATAACGTAATGATGGCGATTGCCTTGCTCTGATAATCCGACCTTTAGCGTCCAGAATCCATTGGGAACCTGAATATCTTGCTGATGCCATCGATCTCCCAGGGGTTTTGCTGACGTTTTGATCGGCTTAATTTTGTCTGAACCCGGCTCTTTATGGGTTAGCTCGTAAGTAAAGCCCTGGCTTTCCAGCTCCTGAAAGCGAGCGGCTTTCAATAACGCTTCCAGGTGGATCATAGCGGAAGCAAATCCCCAAAAAGCCTCCTGACGGCCGTCTTCAATAAAGATGGGCTGGCGGCCAATCACGGCTACTCCCCCCTGAATCAGATTAAAAGGTCCGGCCAGAGTCATTTTTCGGGTACTGATCGCCTTTCGGGCGATATCTCGACGGCGGTCATCTTGCAAAATGTTGTGGCCAATAGCCTGCTCATTACCTGCAAGGGGATAGATATGAGTCACAATACCGTCCGGAGCCAGCTGAATATTACTGACCCCGGGGGTTGTTGACAGAATGACGGGGGCGTAGCGATTGAAGTTTTTTTGGTGTCCGTCATTTAAGCGAAGTTGAACCTCCAGCATTCGGGTTGCCATCAGGGTTGATGCAAGCTGCTGTTCAATCAGCCAGGATTTTTCTGATGCCAGCTCAGTGAGTCTGAGGTCTTCGCTGAGCTCTTTTGTTTTGTAAAAAAGGCTGATACAAAGCTGCCCGATCAGAAAAACACCACAGGCAATAATCAGGGCTTGAAGAAGGGCGCGCCTGTTTTGGGTTTTGG
>NZ_CEYNZH010000049.1:0-28869 GCF_982874595.1 Oceanospirillum sp.
TGGTCCTTATTGAAGGCATTGAGAATCAGGACGAAGCACTGCTGGCAATGGATACTGATGCCGATATGGTGCAGGGTTACTACTTTGCCCGACCTACCGCTGATGGCCGGGGCCAGAATAACCTGTCAGAAAGCATCGATCGCCTGCACCATGAATACGCCAAACACCAACGGGAAGGACGTCTGACCTTCCAGTCACAGCTGGTCACGTTTGAAAGTATGATGACCGCCTGCGCAGACCTGATTCGACTGGACCATAGCTTTGAAGAAAGCAGCAAGGTTTTGCTGGAGCAGGAAGGCTGTCGCCGCATTTTCCTGCTGGACGACCAGGGTTACCAAATCACCCGGACTATCGCCCCTTCGCATACTGAAAAAGAGGGACAGTACCACCCCCTGAAACAGGCACAGGGAGCTAACTGGGCCCGCCGTAAATACTTCCAGCGGGCTATCGAATCCCCCAATCGGGTTTATATCTCCCGCCCCTATCTGGCGCTGCCGGATGCCAGTATTGACGTAACTTTTGCCATGGCTTTTAGTCGTCACGAGAAGCTATATGTACTTTGTTGCGATGTGGATTCCCGTTATATCGATGCTGCCGGAAACCTGCTGCAACAGGGACAAATGATCTCTCAGCCTGTTTAGCATCCTTCCTGAAAAGAAATGACGCTCACCAGAACAGCGCGCAAAAGCGTTGTTCAAATAGCCCCATTCATCTGCTCCGTTTTTCCGTCCGAATTGTCACGACTTTAGTCAGGGTCTAAGATGCTCTACTCTGCTGCCCGTTAAAAGCTAAAAGAAGGGACTATATGACGGCTGTAATCGATACCGAAAACCAACCCTTTCCACTGGTGATCCGACAGCTGGGCATCGACACCCACCAGGAACCCACTGTCTATCTGCGCCGTAACAGCCACGTTTGCCGGGCTGAAGGCTTTACCACCGCATCCCGGGTTCAGATCAACAATGAACACTCTACCGTTATCGCCACACTGCATATTGTCGATAACGATATGCTGTTAGCGGCCGGAGAGATCGGCCTGTCCAATTCGGCCGCTAAAGCGTTGAATGCACCGGATGGCAGCATCGTGCATGTCTGTCATCCCAAGCCGATTCGCTCTCTCAGCGACCTCAGATACAAGGTTTACGGCCACAGGCTTAACGATCAACAGATGGGTGGCATCATTCAGGATATTGTCGCCGGTCTCTATGCGGACGTGCATCTGGCCACCTTTATCACCACCTGTGCCGGAGATAACCTGAACCAAACCGAGATTATCAGTCTGACCCGCGCCATGTTAGAAGCGGGAGAACGTCTTGACTGGCAGCGAACGCTCGTCGTTGATAAACATTGCGTTGGCGGCCTGCCGGGTAACCGCACAACCCCCATTGTGGTCAGTATTATCACGGCCTGCGGAGGCATTATGCCCAAGACCTCATCCCGCGCAATCACTTCGCCTGCCGGAACAGCAGATACCATGAGTTCTATGACCGATGTAGAGCTGGAGCTGGATGTTTTAAAGCAGGTTGTCAATCAGGAAGGTGGTTGTCTGGCCTGGGGCGGATCGGTGCACCTCAGTCCCGCTGACGACATTCTGATCCGTGCGGAACGAGAACTGGACCTCGACAGTGAAGGCCAGATGGTTGCCTCAGTACTATCGAAAAAAATCGCAGCGGGCTCCAGCCATGTTCTGATCGATATCCCCGTTGGCCCTACAGCCAAAGTTCGTTCCGAGGCCGCAGCCCAACAACTGGCGCAATTGCTGATTAATACCGGCAAAGCGCTGGGACTGACTGTTGAAGTGGTCTGTACCGATGGTTTTCAACCCGTAGGAAGAGGTATAGGCCCCGCTTTGGAAGCCCTGGATATTATCAAGGTGCTGAAAAATGAAACCGATGCGCCACAGGATCTGAAAGAGAGATCACTGCTACTTGCCGGTCGTATTCTGGAGATGGCTGACTTGGCAGAGTCCGGTGAAGGGCTCCGAAAAGCTACTGAAACTCTGGAAAATGGCAAAGCCTGGGATAAGTTTTTCCGCATCTGTGAGATACAGGGTGGTTTTAAGCAGCCAGCGGTTGCCCACTACCAGTACAACTGGAGCAGTGATCACTCCGGCATTGTCAGCGGGATAGATAATCGTCATCTGGCCAAATTGGCCAAGCTGGCCGGTGCTCCTGAAGATCTTGCTGCCGGTGTCACACTGGAAGTCAAACTGGGCCACCAGGTGCACCTGGGTGACACCCTGCTGACGATTCATGCGGAAAGTCCCGGAGCCCTAAACTATGCCATCGAGTTTCTGCAGGATCACAGAGATATGATTTTGATCGAACAACCTGAATAATTGAATAACCGGAACCACCCCGAACCTTAATCCGGCGATCCAATCGGCCAGATTATCCAACATTCCCTAAGAACACCCTGCTCAAGCATCGGCAGGGCAGAACAACCTGAAAAAGCGCTGATTTATGACTCCGATTTTATTTGATCTGAACGACGCCAGCAGCCTGAAAAACGGCCTGATCCAGCAACTGAATGCAGAAGAAGGCCAGTTGAATCAGCGCCGCTTTCCGGATGGCGAAAGCTATCTGCAGGTCCAGACTCCGGTCAAAGACCGCCTTGCTCTGGTGCTTTGCACTCTGTATCAACCGGACGAAAAATTCCTGCCACTGATCTATCTGGCTGAAACGCTTAAAGAGATGGGGGCGGGCAAGGTCGTGCTGATCGCACCCTATCTGGCCTATATGCGACAGGACAAGCGCTTTCATGAGGGCGAATGCGTCACCTCCATCTACTTTGCCCGCCTGATCAGCCAGAGCTTCGACCACCTGATCACCGTTGACCCGCACCTGCATCGTTATAGCTCGCTGGATGAAATCTATAGCATCAGCAGTCAGGTGGTGGCATCGGCAGAATCCGTTGCCCACTGGATCAGTCAGAATGTACAGCAGCCCCTACTGATAGGGCCGGATATCGAAAGTGAACAATGGGTAGCAGAAGTCGCCCGCATGGCAGATGCGCCTTTTGAAGTGTTGCTGAAAGAACGCCATGGCGACCGTGATGTATCCGTCTCCCTCCCACATGTCGAACGCTATAGCCAACATACCCCCGTTCTGGTGGATGACATTATTTCCAGCGGCCGCACCATGATAGAAACCATTCAGCACCTGCAAAGTGCCGGTATGCAGAAAGTTGTTTGTATCGGCACCCATGGCTTATTCGCAGACCAAGCCTATCAACAGATGCTGACGGCCCATGTTGAAAAAATCGTTACCTGCAACACCGTGCACCATTCAAGCAATGGTATTGATATGGCACCGGCCCTGGCTGCAGCGGTGAGAAACATTCCGGCCTGATACAGGGTCGCCCAGTGAAAGCACTCTGAATCAGTGCAATATCGGCCTTCAGAGCCACCTCAGAATGTAACCTCCGTTATCTTAAGTTGAAACTAAGTAACGGAGGCACTTTCAGATAAAAATATCCTCTGCCTCACCATCCCAAAGCCCCCTCAAAAACCAAGAATAGCGTGCCAGTCAGTCGAAAACACCAAATGTCATTTTACCAAAAGAAAATGTCGCCTATTAATTAGAAAGCTGGAGCCACCTGAGCTAAAATTCCGCACTAGACTAAAGTTTACCTCTTAAACACTACGGATTAATGCAGCAGCCTTCATCAAACCCAAGGTCTCTGCATGATTCGGTGTTTCTCTTGTTTTTCCTGTCGAATGAAAGGACGTTACCATGAGTATGGATGACAGTTTTGAAACCCTGAAAAAAATGGGGATCGAAAATGTCCGTGATATCGAAAAATTCACCTCTCGTACAGAAGGTGATAACGATATTCTCAAGATCTATTTTCAGCGCCATCACGGTGACTGGTTTGCTAAAAGCAAAAAATTCAAATTCCCGCGGGTTCATAAGGACCGCCGTGTGAACGAAGGGCTGGTAACCTACCGACCCACCACAGAACCCTCTCCGATCTTCCTGCACGCGGTTGATGAGCTGGAGCGTCTGGTAGCAACGGAACACAAAGCTGAAGATAAAAAAGCACTGCTATTGGAAGAGATTGAGCACCTGGAAAAAGTGGTTCAGCGCAAGATTTCCGATATCCGCCGTCAGATTGAAGAGTTATAAGCAGTCTTCAGTCCGGATTGCCGGCCAGTTTTAGCGAAGAGCACTGTCTTTAGCAAAGAGCAATGAGCCAAATCGCTAAAACGCCCCATAAAAAACGGAGCATCGACTAATCCCATGGGGTTAAAGTCAGTGCTCCGTTTTTTTATTGGTTACCCGCGCACGAGCGCCGAAAACGTCCTGTTTACAGCATTATCCAACTGGCAAAGCCAATCAGCAGAATCATGGTCACGTTCAGTAGTGCCCCCGCCCGCATCATTTGTCCCTGGGGTACATAACCGGAACCAAAGACAATCGCGTTGGGCGGTGTTGCTACCGGCAGCATAAAGGCACAGGATGCTGATATCGCAATCACTGCTGCCAGCACAACCGGAGACAGCCCCATCGCCTGAGCAATCGATACAAAAATAGGCACCAGTAGCGCACTACTGGCCGTATTACTGGCGATCTCTGTCAGCATCACCACAAACGCGGTAATCACCAGCATAAAGACAATCAGAGGTGCTCCTTCCAGAAAACCACTGATCGACTCTGCAAGAAACACACTGGTACCGGTCGATTTCAGCACGGCAGAGAGCGTCAGGCCACCACCAAATAACAGAAGCACCCCCCAGTCGGCCGACTGCTCAATATCCTTCCAGTTCACCAGTTTCAGCGCACACAGCAGCACAATCGCAAGCAGCGCCACCATGGCATCAAAACCTTTGGTAACACCGATAAACTGAGAGACAGGTTTGCTGAACAACCAAAGCACAACAGTGACAATAAAAACGGCCAGGGTCAGCCATTGCTCCGCTCCCATAGGTTTAGCATCGTTATCCATCTCAAACTTACGGGACAGGTCAGGCCTGAAAACAACCCACAGCAACAGCAACATCACCGGGAACATCACCAGTACCGCCGGAATACCGATCTTCATCCACTGAGCAAAACTGATACCCACAGCAGCGGCCGCAATAGCATTTGGCGGGCTGCCAACTAAGGTACCAATCCCACCAATATTGGCGGAGTAAGCCACCCCTAACAGCACAAACCAGTAGGTATTGCGGTTCTGCTCATAGGGCATACGGCTGAGCATTCCCAACGCCAACGGTAACATCATCGCAGTAGTGGCAGTATTCGAGATCCACATAGAGACAAAAGCGGCGGTAAAAAACAGCAGCACACTGGCTACCAGCATCCGGCCCTGGGCAGCACGAATAACCAGTCCCGCAATTCGCTCATCCAGTCGTTGCTTGTGCAGTGCCGAAGCCAACGCAAAACCACCCAGAAACAGGAAGATAATCGGATTGGCAAAGTTCTTCATCGCATCCGCCACAGAGAACACGCCGGTAACCACCGCGAGAATGGGAACCAATAGCGCCGTCACGGTAATATGGAATGTCTCTGTCATCCAGAGCAGGGCAACTGATGCCAGAATCGCTAAACCGATTCGCAATTGAAGATCAAGATCCGTGCCGTAAAAAATCCCTAAACCTGCCAGAACCGACAGTAACAACGTGATGTGAGTGCGCTGCACGCTAACCTCTCCCAGTGATGAAGCCAAATTAGCCAGTATTTTATCAGGGAACCGGTCGTAAACAGAATGCGGAAAAACAAACAACGTCAGTTCAGCCTCCTCTGGTCTGTTCGAGGGCAACAGAACCACTAAGACAACACCTGACATTTCTCAATAGTGATAGCAGACACACGAAAGATTCATGTAATTTATGATTAAAAATGAGTAAGATCAGCCATCAGGATTTAAAAAGACAGGATCAAACAAGGGGTCTACCGTGAATAAGCTTGCCACTGCCAAACGCTCCCGCGCCATCACCACAGAAGAAGTACTACTGATCCTCTGCCATTCAGTGACTGAAGTACTGGGCAACACAGGAAATGAACAGGTTGATTACTCCCCTATGGTGCAAAAAATCAACAAGACCTGTCTGCGCCCGGATATCGGTTGTTTTGTACTCTTTGATGGCGGCTTCTCTGGCCTTGTGATTATCAACTTCACAGCAGAATCTGCCATGGAGATCTACCGTAAGTACCTGCTGAGCATGGGTATGCCGGAGAACGAACTGGCGCAGTTCCACACCTCAGATGAGGTCGGCAACGTGATGGGCGAAATCATGAACCAGATCGTGGGTGACTTTACCAACAAGGTTCGCCACCAGCTACGCACCTCGATCACTCAGAGCCAGCCGAAGATGATGGCGATCAACAAGCAGGTGCAGATCTCGGTCAACACCACACTGGATCAGCCGCAGTCCCGCCGTGTGACCTTCAACACCGAAGACAACAACATCTTCTACCTTGAGCTGTCCATGGACAAAACTGAGTTCATCAAACTGCACGATTTTGATGAAGTTGATCTGGAAAGCCCGGATGATATTCTGGCAGACACGCCGATGCAATCTGACCAAAAACAAGGCAGTCAAGTCCGTTCCAATAGCGAGCACGATGATCTGATGAATGACCTAGGTATCTAAGGGACTTCACCTACAGTCTTAAAAAAAGATACAGCCCGCTGCAGTATGACCTCAACCGTCAGTCTGCAGCGGGCTTTTTAGTTTTATTCGGGGTTATCTCAGTTCATTCGCCTTTCGATAGGCACCCTGATAATCAAAGATGCGTTCCTGCACCTGCCACCAGTGTTTCTGTTTACGGCCGATAACAAAATCCGGGGCGCTTAACAGGTGCTGAATCTGCATCACCTCGTCGATCTTTTCAAAACTCACCGGAGCCTGACTGCTGGCCAGCCGTCTGCCAAACAAACGGTTAAATACCGCCCGTTGCGCGGGTTTGGCAAAGTCGAAGGATTCGCTCAACTCTTCGCCTTCTTCACCGTGGTAGGTGACTTTCAGCTTTCCGGCATTGGCCGAAAGGCTGATACCAGAGCAGCGAATCACCATGGCATCTTTTAGTTTCAGGGCGTCTTTCAGTTTATCGTCCGGGTCGATAATAGCAGTCTGGCACTGATGACATTTACGGGCAGCGATATCGTTTTCAGCACCACAGTGCTGACACTCTTTGAAACGGAAACGGTAATCGCACTGCAGCGGTGGCTGATCACTGTTTATGGGTTCACCGTCATCACCAAGGCCCATCAGCCCCTGACACCGGCGGCCATAGTGCTCAATCACCTGGCCCTGAGAATCCTTTTTACCCCAGAAGATATTGGCAAAGCCGCAACCGGGGCAAAACACCTGAACCGGCTCGCTGTCGGGATTGGGCTTCTTCTCTCCCACTTCCGGATGATGCAGATTGACGTTATTACCGGCGTAATCGATCACCAGACAATCGGTTTTACCCTCATCCAGACGCAGGCCACGGCCAACAATCTGCTGATACAGACTCACCGACTGGGTAGGACGCAAAATGGCGATAAAATCCACATGGGGCGCATCAAAGCCCGTGGTCAGCACGGAGACATTAACCAGATATTTCAGCTGACGTTGTTTGAAACGCGCAATCAGATCATCACGGGTTTTAAGATCCGTCGCGCCGGTAATCAGGGCGGTCTGAGAGGCAGGCAGGTAACCGGTGATCTCTTTGGCGTGATCCACGGTCGCGGCAAAAATCATCACCGCTTTGCGTTGAGCAGCAAGCTCCATCACCTGCTCGATAATGGATCGGGTCACCCGCTGATGTTTGCTTAACAGCTGATTCACATCTTTTTCGGCGTATTCGCCAAAGCTGTTCTGCGCCAGCGCCGAGAAGTCATACTGCGCCACCGCTGCATCCACCAGATCCGGCTTGGTCAGAAAGCCGCGATAAATCATATAGCTTAACGGCAACTCGTAGATGCAGTGCTGAAAGGGTTTGTCGTCCTCGCTTCGGACAAATCCGCGATAGTGATATTTGTAGATCCAGCCCATACCCAACCGGTATGGGGTGGCGGTCAGGCCCAGCACTTTTAGCGCCGGATTTTTCTCCCGCAGCTGTTCAATAATGCGCTGATACTGACTGGTACCCTCGCCGCTGACCCGATGGCACTCATCGATAATGATCAGCGAGTATTCGTGCTGAAACTGATCCAGATTAGCCGACACCGACTGCACACTGGCAAAGGTGACCTGATGCGCGCTCTCCCGCCGCTTTAAGCCCGCCGAGAAGATCCCGCCGGTCAGACCGTAACTCTGGTACTTGGCGTGGTTCTGCTCCACCAGCTCTTTAACGTGGGTCAGCACCAGAATTTTACGCCGCGCCAGCCGTGCCAGCTCCGCAATCACCAGACTCTTACCGGCACCGGTGGGCAGCACAATAACCGCAGCCTCATTGGACTTACGGAAGTGCTTAATGGTGGCATCTACGGCTTCCTGCTGGTAAGGGCGCAGGGTGAAAGGCGTGGTCATAACGGGCGTCATATCCGGCTTGGTATCGGGCGAAGAATAAGAAAGGAATGGTAGCAAAGATCGCAGAAAAATACTGTATAGATTTTCAGTCCTGATACATATCTCTGTGATGACTTACTGCTCAACCGTGAACGCCATCTGATCCTCAAGCCGTTTAAAGCGGATCGTCATCTGGCTCAGTTGTTTTTCAAGCTTTGTGATCAACTGCGGGTAGCCGTCAGAGGTCAAAAAGCCATCCAGATGCGCCTGACTGGCGAAGACAAAAGTGATGCATAGCGACTGCGGGAAATTGTCGTAATCCACTTCATGGGTCAGCCAGAGGAAGCCGTCAAAATCCTTCATAAAATCTTCGCAGATATCGGTCAGAAAAAGACGGATCTGATTATCGGTTTTCTTATCTGATTTACGCATGATCACTCAACCTCAAACGGTCCTTATAAAACGACCTTAAAATAGCCCGGCAGTGTCGCAGAAAGACGCCTCAGCAGACAAATCTATTCTGTCCCCCGAAATCATTCGCCACATTCTCCAGCCCGAAACACGGCATATTCAAACACGACGACTCCAATCTCGCACCATTGACAACTGGTTGCCAAGCGATAGACTGCAAAAAAACGACAACCAGTTACCAATAGGCTTTATATGACATCATCCCAATCCGATCAGGAAGCGCTGTTTACCCGTGTCATCCTGCAAATCTTTCAGACCAATGGCCAGATGATCGCCTGGGGGGATCAGTTTACCCATCAGTTTGGTGTCACCAGTGCGCGCTGGCAGATGCTGGGGGCACTGTTCCTTGCTTCTGCACCTCTGACCGCACCTCAAATCGCAGACCGAATGGGTGTTACCCGGCAGGGGGCTCAAAAGCAGCTGAATCTGCTGCTTACTGAAGGGCTCATCTCAAAAAAACCAAACCCGGACCATAAGCGATCCCCCTTCTATCAGCTGACAGAAACCGGGGATGAGCTTTATCAGCAAATCGCTGCTAAGTGGCATAAGCACACCGAATCCATAGGGCAGGAGATCTCCCCCGATGAGCAGGAGCTCGTTCTGAAAGTGCTGAAAAAAATCTATCAACTCCACGCACCAAACCTTACAAACCCAACCCAAGGGGCTAAATCATGAGCAAAGTCACCATGAAAGCAGTGATACATCCACTGGCAGGAATTCTGGCGATGGCAACCATTGCATCTTTCTGGCTGGCAACCGTTATTTCAGAGCTGTTCCTCTCTGTTGATGCGGTTATCCGTGTTAAGCAGACTATTCCGATGGGGTTGTTTCTGCTGATTCCCTTGCTAATGATCACAGGGGGAAGCGGCTTTTCTCTGGGGAAAAACAGCACAAACCCTCTTATTATCCAAAAACGCCGCCGCATGCCCTTTATCGCATTAAACGGCCTGCTGGTACTGGTGCCATCAGCGCTTTATCTGTCCTGGAAGGCCAAAAATGGCAGTTTTGATGGCTATTTCTATGGGGTTCAGACGCTGGAGCTGATCGCTGGCGGTGTTAATCTGCTGCTGATGTCATTGAACGCAAGGGATGGCCGCAGATGCTCCTCTGCAAAAAGTCCTGATAAATCCTGAGCCATTAACACATTAATGGCATTTTTTATGCTTTGGACGAGTCAGTTAAATCTATTAGGGTACAACAGAGATAACGACTATGATTACGGATCAATCTAAACTGCTTCAAAGCATATCCCCAACCAGCTCGAGTTCTTACTCTAACCAAGCTGCTCCCGCCAAGCACTATTCGAAACCCGCGGTTCCCGGCACAACGGATGACGCGATCACCTTGTCCGAACATGGGCAAGCGATTGCCGCTATATGGCAACAGATGGGCAATGAAGGGGAAAAAATTGCCGCCAGCATTACCCCAGCGGAACAGACTTACTCATTCATTGACCCCAAGAGACGCAGCTTCAATGCGCCACCCCATCTGTCTCAGCCGCAAAATGAGCGCAGCACCGTCAATATCAACGGCAAAGATATTATTACGTCCGGGCACGCCTATGACACCAGCGCTGCCGGCACTTTCAAGATTATGAATGGCGCGAACATGGACGCCTTTAATCAGGATTTTGCCGCTGTAGGATTCGTATCATCTGAATCTGAAGCCCTTACGCAGGTCACTTCGCCGCCACATACCGTAACCATGACCGGTGAATTATCGACCCTTGATAGCTCAAAAAGCGCCAGAGAACAGATTCTGGCCGAAGCAGAGAATCTGGCGGATTTAGTGCTGACAGAGCGCCAGCTAAGAAAAGAGTTCGGCGGTGATGTCAAACTTGCTTATGACCCGAATCAGAAGAGCTACATCATGCTGAAACCCGGCGATAACTTTTATGATAGCGTCGACTCCGCAGAAGAGATGCTCAAGCGATATGCTAACAATGTGAACGCTCAAACGAATACCCTGTATGCGGACTACGCGCCCCAGATCAATCAGCTCTTTGCCAGTAAAGGGCTTTATGTCTGATCACCACGTCTTTTCGATACACCTCTGTCATCACTGACAAGCCGTGGCCCCACCGGAATGTTGGGGCCACGGCTTAAGAGCTACTCCTTAGATAACGGAAAACAGAGCTCGACTGACGCCCCACCTAAATCAGAGTCACCAATAGTCACATCACCCCGGTGCCAGCTCATAATTTTTCGGACAATTGCCAACCCCAAACCATGCCCCCCATGACGTTTACTCCGATGGGTATCCAGGCGGGTAAACGGCTCAAAAACCCGATCCCTGGATTCAGGCGGAATGCCGGGGCCGTCATCTTCGACCCGAATCAGCAGCCTGTTATCGTCAAAAGAACAGGACATCCGAATGATGCTGCGGGCATAGCGCCCCGCATTGCGCAATACATTGCTTAACGCTCTTTCACCATACAAGGGATCTAAATGAACAGAACGTTTGTCATGCTGAATGGCTCCGGCCCACTCAAGAACGATACCCTCCGGGCAATCCAGCTGATGATCCGCCAAAAGGGCCTGTAACCAACGAACCGGATTAACCTCACGGTAATTGAGCTGAGGTGATGCGCCTTCCATTCGGGCGTAATCAAGTAGCTCACCGACCATAGACTCCAGCTCGCCAAGACTGGCTCGCATAGAGGCGTAGTGCTGCTCCCGATCATTGCTGCTCTCGGCACTGGCAGCCATCTCCAGCATAAAATTCAGGCGGGTGATTGGTGTTCTCAGTTCGTGGGACACGCCGTAGGTCAGTTCTTTCTGCGCGCGGATAGATGACTGGGTTTGCTCTGCCATCTGATTGAATACGTCAGCAATCTGACTGATAGCCGCAAAGCGACCGGAGGGAATCCGGGCATCCAGGTCGCCCTGCCCAAACGAGGCCACCACCTGAGCCAGATGGTTCAGCTCCCGTCGTAAGGGCTTCATCAACCACCACAAGCAGAGGCTCAACCCGACAATAAACAGGAATACAGCCCCCGTACGTGCCAACCAATTATCCCGCTCGGTCAAGGGGGCTTGCAACGGCCCCAGCTGCAGGACCTGTTGAGTATCCGGCGGCTGCCACCAGAGGGTAATGCTCCCCTGCTGCTCTTCAAAAGCAACCAGCCCCTGCTCAACCTGAGCCCGAAACGGCTCTTTTATTGATATCAGCGGGAGCATGCCCAAAAATGTCTTACCAGCGCCCGGATCAGCGGATAAGTCGGGGCTAAGATCGGTCCCGGTCTCTTTCATTGTCTGATAGGCGATAAGAAACAGCGGCTGCATTAACCGCTGTATTAACTGCGCCTCACTCTCTTCCAGCGGCAGTGTCAGCACCTGATCATCAGACAACAGGTGCAGAATACGGTCCTGATAGATCAGGGTCTTTTCCGAGACAAGTTGTTGGTAAAGCGCAGCATTCAAGGCAGTAGCACCGACTTTTTCGACCCTCGCCCCCTGCTGTAACAAGGCTTGCGACAAGCCTTCATAATCAGCAGTAAACGATGACTCCTTGTCATAGGGCAGCATACGGTCAAAGACCTGAGCACTGAACGCCTGCCAACGGGAATGGGCATAAAGATCGGACAGATAGACCACCACCATCAGGCCTAACGAGAAGACCAGCATTATCATCAGCAGAAAGCGCAGAAATAACCGATTCACGGGGCCGCTTCATCCCAGCAATCAGGGGCAAAAAGATAGCCTTTTCCCCAAATAGTTTTGATCCGCTGGGGCTGATGCGGGTCATCGCTCAACTTCTTTCTCAGGCGGGAGATACGAAGATCGACAGACCGGTCCAGTCCGTCGTATCCGATGCCCCTCAAAGCAGCCAGAATGTCATCGCGGTTTAAAACCTGCCCTGCATGACTGGCCAGCAACCACAAAAGATCGAACTCGTTGGTTGTCAGCTCCAGCCACTCACCCTGCCATATCACCTGCCGGTTTTTCGGCTGAATCGACAACTGACCAAACGTCAGTCCATCATCTGTGGGCTCCGGCTCCGTCAGTGAACGCCGGAGCAAAGCACGCACCCGTGCCAGTAGCAGTCGCGGCTGAACCGGTTTAACCAAATAATCGTCCGCTCCGGTTTCAAGGCCGATAATCTGATCCAGCACGTCATCTTTAGCAGTCAGCATCAGAATACGCTGCAGGCTCTGCCCCTTCACAGCCCGACAGATATCCAGTCCGTCCCGACCCGGTAGCATCCAGTCCAATATCACCAGATCCGGCTGTTGCTCGGAAATAACCTGAACCGCTTCCTCTCCGCTGTGCAACACAGTCACCCGGTAACCTTCCTGTTCCAGAAAAGCCTGCATCACATCCGCCAGGGCTATATCATCTTCAACAATCAGCAGGCGATTACCCTTGGCTTCACTTGAGTTCATATTCATAGCAATCTGTATTTACCACGCCCCGTATTCACAACAACTCATCTTCACAACAACCTGTATTAACAACAACCCATATTCACACCAACATACATCGACAAAACTAAACATTGACGACAACGCATCGCCGTTAACCGTTTAATCCTCAGTGAAAATGCAGTCGCCTCCGCTGGGATAAACGAAGTAGAAACACCCCATAGATCAGCAACGGCAGGCAGAGCAAAATCACAGGGGCAATCTGCACAAATTCGGCCCAAGGCCCCGTAGCAACATCAGGAGCTTCAGTGGCAATATCCAGGGTTAAAGCGTCCGTCATATTGATCCCACCGTGGATAAGAATCAATGGCATCAAAGCGCAGGTCCGCACATAAACGGCAGCAAAACCGACTCCAATAAAAAATCCGTAAATCACCTGAGCCAGAACCGTTATCCAGTCAGCCTCAACCTTCAGCAGGTTCGCCCAATGAGCCAGCCCAAACATCAGAGAAGAAAGCAATACCGCCCGTAACAGCCCCTGCTCTGGCATCGCCCGGAAAATCAACATCAGAATACAGCCACGCAACAGGACTTCTTCCAGAAAACCCGAGAGCAAACTTTCTCCCGCAATCAAAAACAGCTGAGACCAGGTAGGCCAGACCAGCGCCTCACCCAGAAAATTCACCAGCAGATAGCTCATCGGCAACAACAACAGATAACTCTGCCGCACCAGCTGATCAGACCACCAGTAGATTCTTACCCTTAGCATCAGCAATACCCAAAGGCTAAAAAGCGCACCGACAGAATTCTCAATCAACTTTCTGTCCAGCGCCGCATCAGACCAGAAGGATGCCAGAAAAGAGCTGTACTGTTGCAATCCGATACTCACACTCAGCAGTAAGAGCGAGCTAAGCAGAGGATGGCGAAAACAAAAACCGCGCATTTTTATCTAATCCTGTACGCAACGTGAAAGCGTAAGGATAGAAGAGACAGATCCCCCGTATCTGTCTTCAATCTGTACAAAGTTATGTCAAACTGTATCGATACACTTCGACATACTTTTGCCACTATTTCGCGACACTTCAATACGCGTTCAGCCGGATTTCCACCGACGAATCCCTCTAACCTGCCTCTGTTTTTTCAAAGCGGATATGACCGGACCGGGGGATAAGATGAACCACCTGAAGCAATTTTTAATCGGCTTACTTTGCAGTGTCGTAACGACAGTATTTCTCCCTGTACAGGCCAGCGACAACCCTAACCTGTCGGCTCTGAGCAGTCTCATTATTCCTGGCAGCGCCCAATGGGTGCATGATGAAGAAGGTAAAGGCAGCCTGCATTTTATAAGCTTTTCTACCGGGGTTATGGGGTCCGGCTACTACTCTGATCGCAGCGACTATCTGAGCGACAGCGAACGCTACAATGACGACAAATCAACCGAATATATCAATAGCACCAGCCTGAAAGCCGGGTTGTTCGATGGGTTGCTGCTGAACACCATGTTTTACTCCTCCTACGACGCCTACAGCGATATCCGTTACCAGGAGACAAAAACAAAGAAAGCCTCTCTGGGAACGCTAGCCGCATCGCCTTTTCAATGGGAGTATCTCAGCCGCCCCACAACCTATGTGCCTCTGATACTGATTGCGGCAGCCTCTTCTCAGGAAAAATTCACCTACCAAAGTGTGGACAGCACCTCTAAAGGTGAGATGGCGATGCAGGCGGTAGCGGTAAACACTATGACCGCCGTTGGCGAAGAAGCTTTTTTCAGAGGCTATATGAACCACGAACTCAGCTATCAGCTGGGAGAAAACTGGGCGATTGGGCTAAGCTCCGTTGGCTTTGGCCTTGCTCACAATGGAGAGGGTGATCAGGCAGATCAGCTAACCGCCGCAGCCATTGGTGGCTATCTGGCCTGGTTGCACCAGTCCAATCATTACCAGATGGGAGAAAATATCGCACTGCACTACTGGATCAATATGATTTCGGATCTGGCGGCCATATCACGGGGCAAGAAGGGCACACTCCTTAGCCTGGGGTACCCTTTCTGATAGTCCGCTGTATGCCCTCAAGCCCAACCTGCCTCAAAAAATAAAACACTACTGACAGAATGCTGTCAGTAGCCCTGCTTTAGACTCTCTCCCGTTGCTGACAACACAGTCCGCACGAACCACCTAATCAAATTACAACAGCAAGGAGAGTCACATGGACAACAACATCAATATCGCCGTTTGGTTTGAGATTCCGGCAACCGACTACGAGCGCGCCGTCACCTTTTATCAGACTATTCTGGATGTCGAGCTGGAAGACTTTGAGATGGACGGCCTGCGTCAGGCATTATTCCCCCACGGTAATAAAGCCCATGTATCCGGTGCTGTGGTCTGTGGCGAAGGCTTTAAACCCTCTGCAGATGGCTGCGTCGTATACCTTAACGGCGGTGAAGATCTATCTGTGGCGCTGTCGAAAGTAGACGCTGCCGGTGGTAAAGTGCTGCTGCCTAAAACCCATCTTAGCGACCAGATCGGCTGTATTGCACTCTTTATGGATACCGAGGGCAATCGCATCGGCATCCACTCAATGGGCTAAGCTTTTTAGCCGATATATTTAGCCGATAAAGACAGCAGCTAACGATAGCCCAAAAAAATAGCATCCCATCAAGGAGATTCCCGTGCGCCGGGCTGACCGACTTTTCCAGATTATCCAATACCTGCGTAACCGCCGGTTAACCACAGCGAAGTGGCTGGCGGAAAAGCTCGAAGTGTCTGAACGCACCATCTATCGGGACATTCAGGATCTGATGCTCTCCGGCGTTCCCATCGAAGGGGAAGCCGGAGTGGGCTACGTGCTGCGCCACGGTTTTGATATTCCTCCCATCATGTTCACCAAAGCAGAGATCGAAGCGCTGGTGATCGCTGCCCGCCTTGTCAAAACCTGGGCAGGATCAAAACTCGCCCGCTCCGCTGACAGCGCACTGGACAAGATTGAAGCCGTACTGCCCGACAACCTGAAACAAGAGCTGGCAAAACCAAGGCTCTACACGCCGCAAGTACTTACTAACAACGCCACCGCCGCCCTGATGGACGAACTGCGGGAAGCGGTTAACGCCAAACAGATCATCCGCATTGACTACCTGAGCCTGAAAGAGGAAACCACCCAGCGGGAACTCAGGCCCCTTGGCCTTTTCTTCTGGGGCAAGATCTGGACACTCGCCGCATGGTGCGAGTTACGCCAGGGCTACCGGAGTTTTCGTGTGGATCGCATCACAGCAGTCAGCATCACTGACCGCGTGTTTGAAGAAGACGAGCAGATCTCATTTAGCGGCTTTCTGAATGAGAAGTATGGTGATCTGAGCTGTTCTTAGCGTAAGAGCAACAGATGCTCAGCAATTTTATAGGCGGTATATTTGACCTGTCCGGGTTTAGGATAATCATCCGGAACAACCTCAATCTCCTCAACCTGCAGATCACCGCTGTACTGAACATTCGCCTGATGAACACCCTCAATCATCTCATCGATATAGCGCTGCAGATCAAACTGGATACAGGCATTCTCCTGATTCACCGCCAGACGCTTCACAATCCGAACACCGCTTTCAGGGGTAACGCCAAATTTTATTGAGACAAGCACACAACCCGGCCCTGTCACGTGCTGCATTCGGTAATAAGTACTCTCTGCAATGTCAGGCATTTTCGTCAGTTACCGGCTCAGAACATCAATAAACCATTTTGGCTGCATAGCCTCAAAATCAGTCCGGACATTATTGGGCAGATAACTGGCCGAATCCAGAACATACCCTTCGCCCTCCACGCGTTTAAACACAACCCAATGCCAGAAGTTTTTGCCCGCCTCCTGATGGTGCTTGATAGACAGCAAGGCCAGATCCGGCAAAGTATCCCAGGATTCAAAAGGGATCTCATCCGGCGAGGTTTCAACCCCTGCGCTTAATAGCATCTCTCTGACATACCGGGTTGAAGACCAGAGGGATTGATCATCCGCATAGATACCCATTGAATTCGCAATCGCCTTCATCTCCGGATAGGTTTTACCCAGAATATTAGCAACCGACGCGATGCCACAGCCTGTTGTTTCTTCCTGAATGACGGATCTCAACACGGGGTTATCCTTATATAAGCAGTATCAACGGTCAAAAAGCAGACCTACGGTTTTTCCTTCATCAGAAAGAAACAGATGCCATAGGATATCCTCGTTACCTTTCTCGTGCTGAGCCTTCCAGAGCAACATATGCTCATTGGGCTTTTTGAGATATCCCAAATACTCGATATTTGTGACAGCGCCCAGAACCTTTAAACTCTCAACCCCATCCTGAAAAGACTCGAAATCCGGCTTATCCCCCCGGCTGGAAAGGGTTCGCGCCAGCAACTGATAATCGGCTTTGCCATGCGCTTCGATAACCTTTTCAATAATCGGACGACCGATACTTTCCGCATTGTCATTGTTTATCATAACCATCACTCCTTAATAATCACTCTGGTTTAAGACACCTTATGATTCCCGCCATTACGCCAGAATCTGTCTCAGGCGCTCAAAAACCGGATCAAGCATTCGGGTTTCCATTGCATGCTCCCATGCACCATCACAGAATCTTTCGGCGCGGCTTGAGCCGGTCAAAACCTCGCGAATCTCATCAATATTCGCTGTTTCAATATTATTCAGAATATCGGCAACCGCTTCAGGCCGGTAAGAGATCATCCAGGGCGGTGCGGATAACGCCTGCATAAAGTCGCTGACCTCGTCAGGGTATTTGGGATAAAAACCAACCCGCTCTATTTTGTCTGCATTGGCCAAAGCCAGTTGATACTGACCTTCCAGATGTTCCAAATCCCTTAGGGTTATCATAACAACTCCAAAATACTCATTAGCCTCTCAGGCAAGTTGCTGCCGGACTTCCATCAGCGCGAATCCCAGCAGATTTAACCCTTTCCACTGCTTCGGGTTCTCTGCTGCCGGATTATCCTGAGCCAGACCTATGCCCCAAATTTTGTCTACGGGGCTGGCCTCGACCAGTATCCGACTTCCTGTACCCAACAAAAACGCCTTAAGCTGAGGGTTCTGAGAAAACTTAGCAAGATTGGCATCCACGACAATGCCGAACCGTTTCTCCTCCCACAGTTTTTGATCAAAACCCAATACCTCGCGACCCACGGCCTTTGCTTCTCCGGGGGTAACCGCCGCAAGGACTTTTTCGCAGGCTTTGTCATCTCCAAACAGTTTGGCTTTCTGGTACATCATGTAGTGCTCTGCGGTGAGAAATTCGTGCTCACCCTCGTGAAATTTCGCCTCGTACCACTGGCTGAAACAGCTCTTTGTCACCTGTTGCCCTTTTTCCTGATGGTCCCAGAAAAAAATGTATTTCGGTTTTTCTCCGCCATCGATCAAAGCGACCAGTTCGTCTTTTGTCCTGATATCCATGTTCAAAAAATCCTTTGAGATCAAAAAAGGGCTAGATCTGATGGAACGAAACCCGCGCGTTCCATTGCCGTCTGAATTTATCCAGATAAACCTAAATTAAAAAAGACAAAACAAGCCGGATCATTGATGACAAAGCTATAGGTGTTTTTCGTGTGGATCGCATCACAACGGTCAGCATCACCGACCGTGTGTTTGCAGAGGATGACAGGGTTTCGTTCAAGGGATTTCTGAATGAGAAGTATGGCGGTATGGAGAGCAAGGAGTTTGACTAGGCCTTAACGCCCTGCCCTATTAATAGCCCGGATCTACTTATCCAAAACTATGTGTCCAAAATAACGTCAAAACCACCGTAGATAATGCGCTTACCATCGAAGGGCATGGGGTTAGTTTCAGGACTCATTCTCGGGTCTTCCATCACCAGCTGCCAGCCAGCATCCCGAACCTCTTTGGACGGCCAGATAACCCAGGAGAACACAACGGTTTCATCCTCTTTTGCCTGCACAGCCATCGGAAATGACGTGACCTCACCATCCGGCACATCATTACCCCAAGCCTCCATCACCTTTAATGCCCCGCACTCTTTAAACACCTCGGCAGACAGCCTGCTGTGCTCAAGGTACTGCGCTTTATTCGCGGTTGGTACAGCGGCTACAAATCCATCGACAAATGACATAAATAAACTCCTTCCAGTGAAGCTATAACCATAGACCAGAGATGCCCAAGGGCATAGTGCGCGAAGGTGTGGTTACGGTTTAATCTTTGCCAAATCAACAGCAGTCAGGACAGCGTTTAGAAAAAATGTTGCATGGCAGCTTACTAACCAAAAAACCACTGATGAATAAGCCGACCCGGTGCCAGAGTGCCTATTGCCGCACCCACTACACCATAAAAAGCGCCTATGGCAAATCGCCTATGCCGTCGTATGTTACCGGTTTGGGCTGAATAAAACGAAACGACAACACAGACCAATACCCAGATAGAAAGTAAATGGATTGGGCTAAACCCCCACAAAAGATCCATAAAACCTGTAAGCCAAAAGGAAGAAACTGCCACAATAACCATGGACACCATCCATGACCAACCGACTAGCTTATGACTTTTTGTTCCTTTAGTTGTGATTAACTGGCTGAATCCAGCCAGTAAAGCCCAGAGTGCCGCAATAAGGTGAATCGTGACAGCCATCCATGGTACCTATAATATGACATGAGTTAAGAGCCTTGAATCATTTCAATAAACGCGGAAATATGTTCCAGGTTTTGAGTTATTTTGGCTGACTCAGAACCTCAACCAATCTTTGATCAATTTCATTTCTACGGACACTACCAGCCTCTTTGCAAACAAATCCAGCCCCTCTTCAGGCAGAATATAGATGGCCTTGGGTTTACAGAGCGGCATAAAGCTAAAGTGCGATGCATCTTCGGTCTTTTTGAAGGTCGGTTGTCCATTCGAGTATTTATATACGGAATAATTTGTAACATGGGCGGCACCCGGTTATCCAGTTCAGCACCAACAGTAACTGCCTTTACCGACAGAGTATCTAACGATTCCGGTAAGCAGGCTCTGTTACAGCTGTTGGGTAAAAGAGCTTAATTTCAATAAACCTGTCTATTTCAACAAACTCAAACTGCCGCTCAGCAATGCCTATAGCCATCAAGCTTACCGAGCTATAACAGCATAAAAACACGAGTAGTATTTTTTCATCATTCTTCACGAAAAGTACTAACATCGATGTTCATCATTCTGCCGATTAGCCACTCAGCGCAATACCAACGATGTAGAGCTTTTGCTTTTTTACCGCGTCCTTCGTACTCTACGCCCCTTGTTTATGAACGATTCAGACCTCTAAGGGGCTAACAGGCCCTGCATATCACCCGTTACAACAGGCAATACATTCCATGAAACACCGGCCAGCTAACACCATTATCGTACTGGATTTTGAGACTACCGGCTTATCGCCTAATCAGGGTGACAGAGCGATTGAGATTGGTGCTGTGCGGGTGGAAAATGGCCGGATCACGGATCGCTTTCAGCGCCTGATGTGCCCGAACCAGCGGATCAGTGGTTTTATCGAAAGCTATACCGGGATTACCAACCGGATGCTGCAGGATGCCGATCCGGCGGAACAGGTGATGGCAGATTTTGCGGACTTTATCGAAGACAGCAATCTCGTCGCGCACAACGCGTCTTTTGACAGCAAGTTTCTGATCAGCGAACTGGCCCGTATTGAGCAGCCCTGTAAACAGCTGTTCGTCTGCTCCCTACTGGTTGCCCGCCGCCTTTATCAGAATGCACCCAATCACAAACTGGGCACTCTGGTGCGCTTTAAAAACCTTCCTACAGATGGCACCTTTCACCGCGCTTTGGCCGATGCAGAGATGACCACTCATCTCTGGCTGACAATGCTTGGGGATATGGAGAACCGTTACGGCATCGATCAGGCGGACTTCGCCCTGATGCAGAAACTGGGCAAAACCGCTAAAGGCAAGACGGATGAGTTTTTGCGGAAAAGTGCAGCAACGGCCTGAGCTTTATCAACCTGCACCGCGTGACGATACCTTTCTAGCTAGCGGATCAGCAGCTGATCCCGCCACTTCCATTCAAGCAGCGCCAAACCGCCCACAAAGAGCGCTTCTGCCAGCAGATGCAGATATCCCAGAGAAGAGAGTTGCTCATAGTATTGGCTGACAATACCAAGACAGACCATCGCCCAAAAACTATTAGCAAGGATCAGGGCTTTGATCAGTAGAACTGGACGGTTTTTACGAACCACAAGAGCGAAGGAATAGCAGGCATAAAGGATGTTGGCTGCGCCCATAAATAACAGTAACCCCTGAGGAACGTTATACCAAGCACTCAACCAACCGGAGAAAGCGAGCATTAACACACCCGCCAAAGCACCGGCAGAGCAGTCGATCCAGAGAAGGGCTTTAGGCGCTCCACCAGCACAACTACACTTAAGATGCACCCGAAGCCCCTCCACCAGTGGCTCCAGATCCTTGAACGTATGCTAGATCCAGTTCAACTTCATGGCGTACCGGTGGCGACCTATAAACTTGGCTTTGTAGTTGCGAGCAAACGTAATCATTGAGTGAAAATTGCTCTTGAAAATGCCCATCCCGATTGCTTATGGACTTCGATAGGCCAAGACTCACCACAAGATTATCGCCAGCGTGATAGATACCATAAGGCATAAGAGTTTGAGATGACTGAGTACCGTAAATCAAAGTATCTTGCCAAAAAAGATCAAGAAATTTTTGTTGCTCTTCAGTAAGTTGAGCTACTGTCCTATCCACCATCTCTTCATACTGATTCCTCTCATAGTCAACAAAAAGTGCGCGTACAACGGGGTTTAACTGAAAAATAAACTCTGTTGCAGATAGCTGGTGAACCTGTGAGATCCAGCGAGACCTAAGAAGCCAGCCAATACCCTCACGATGAATATCCATTCGCATATCAGAGGCTAGTAATTCTCGTAGAATTCTCAGTTCTGGTAATTTTAGATGAGGGAGAGATTTTTTAATTATTCTTTTAAATTCACTTTGCTTTGTTTCCTTTGCTCTAAGGGAAACCAGCTTACTTTTGATACTCAACCAGCAAAATTCCAAGAAAGCCAATACCAAATATGATGCAGAAAAAGCCCCAACCGTTAGAAATAGAACAGCGTAATTATCGGGAAACCCAGTCGAAGCGAATTTTTTAGAAACTGGCTGCCACAACCATAAAACCAGAAAAACTGCCCCTAGTGCTTTAGCAGCTGATCTTACAGATGATATTGAATCAAAAAACTTTGCTATCCAATCAAGCACTGATTACTCCTTTATTTAATCTTTCTACATAGCAATAAAACAGAGGAATACATTTGATTTAGAAAGAAAAAATCCATTTTCTGATCTGACTGTTTCCCTACCATGCGCACCTGCGTTGTTTCAAATTCCCGCGACCTGATGAGTCGAGGCTACATCCATAATTCTTTGATTCTGCAGACTATCCTAATCAAGCAAACCGGTAAACCAAGGCTTAGGTCTGTCCTCAGGACTAAAACGCAAAAACCCCCAATAGAGCGAACTCTATTGGGGGCTTTTGAAGTTCAATCAGGAAGGTTAACGCTTAACCACCCAGATAAGCCTTACGTACGTCTTCGTTCACCAGCAGGTTATCACCGGTGTCTTCCAGTACGATATGACCATGCTCGATCACGTAACCACGGTCGGCCAGTTTCAGCGCCTGGTTTGCGTTCTGCTCCACCAGGAAGATGGTGGTGCCTTCATCACGCAGCTGTTCGATAATCTCGAAAATCTGGTTGATGATGATCGGCGCAAGACCAAGGGATGGCTCATCCAGAATCAGCAACTCAGGATTGCTCATCAGAGCGCGGCCAATCGCCAGCATCTGCTGCTCACCACCGGACATGGTTCCGGCACGCTGGCTGTAACGCTCTTTCAGACGCGGAAACAGTTCCAGTACGTGTGCCAGGCGTTCTTCATAGTTGGTGTAGTTAAAGAAGCCACCCATGGCGAGGTTTTCTTCCACGGTCATACCGGAGAAAACACGACGACCTTCCGGTACAACCGCAAGACCGGTACGCATGATCTCGGAGGTGGCCTTCTGGGTGATATCTTCACCCTTCCAGGTCACGGTACCGGATGATGCACGGGGATCACCACAAGCGGTCATCAGCAGCGTTGTTTTACCGGCACCATTGGCACCGATCAGGGTAACAATTTCACCCTTTTCAACATTCAGGGATACGCCTTTCAGAGCCTCAATGGGACCGTAGTGCGTATGAACATTATCAAGTCTCAGCATTACTCTTCTCCCAGATAAGCTTTGATTACCTCAGGGTTACCCTGAATTTCAGCAGGTGTACCCGCTGCCAGAGGCTGCCCCTGATTCACGACATAGATCTGGTCGGAAATACCCATCACCAGCCCCATGTCGTGCTCAATCAGAAGAATAGAAATACCTTGCTCATCACGCAGCTGGACAATCAGTTCATCCAATGCTTTGGTTTCGTTCGGGTTAAGACCTGCCGCAGGCTCATCCAGCATCAGCAGCTTCGGATCAGTCACCATGCAGCGGGCGATCTCAAGACGGCGCTGCTGACCATAGGCCAGATAACCAGCTTCGCGGTTAGCAAATTCCAGAAGACCAACGCGCTCCAGCCAGTGCGCTGCACGATCCATCAGCTCCTGCTCACGCTTTTTAAAGCCTGAGGTCAGGAAGAAACCTTTCAGCAGGTTGTGCTCGGCGTGCATATGCTGAGCAACCAGCAGGTTCTCAATAACGGTCATCTCTTTAAACAGACGCACGTTCTGGAAAGTACGCACCATGCCTTCACGGGCGATCAGATGGCCGGGCTTGCCGCGCAGCTCTTTACCACGGAACTCAACAGAACCCGCGGTAGGAATATAGAAACCACTGACACAATTAAATACCGTGGTCTTACCGGCACCGTTCGGGCCGATAACCGATACAATTTGCTTCTCTTTTACTTCAAGATCGACGCCATTTACCGCCAGCAGGCCACCAAAGCGCATCGTCAAATCTTTTACTGTTAACAGATTATTAGTCACGTTTCAGCTCCAAATGCGGACGTTTCATCGGCAGCAGACCCTGGGGTCGCCAGATCATCATAAGCACCATCATCAGGCCGAACAGCAGCATGCGGTATTCGTCAAACTCACGGGCCAGCTCAGGCAGAACCGTCATGGCGATGGCCGCCAGAATCACACCCAACTGCGAGCCCATGCCACCCAGTACCACAATCGCCAGAATGATGGCAGATTCGATAAAGGTGAAGGATTCCGGGCTGATAAAGCCCTGACGCGCGGCAAAGAAAGAACCGGCAAAACCCGCAAATGAAGCACCAATGGTGAAAGCACCCAGCTTGATGGTCGTCGGGTTAAGACCCAATGAACGACAGGCGATATCGTCTTCACGCAGGGCTTCCCAGGCACGACCGATCGGCATACGGATCAGGCGACGGATCACATACAGGGTGATCAGCACCAGTAGCAGGGCCATCAGATAGAGGAACATCACTTTGTATTCACTGCTGTAGCCAATACCGAAGAACTCATGGAAGGTGGTTGCACCCTCTTCTGATGGGCGACGGCTGAACTCCAGACCAAACAGAGTCGGCTTAGGAATACGGGCGATACCGTTCGGGCCACCGGTCAGATCTGTCCAGTTGTTCAGCAGGATACGGATGATCTCACCAAAGCCCAGGGTCACAATCGCCAGATAGTCACCGCGCAGACGCAGTACCGGGAAACCCAACAGGAAACCAAACAGAGCCGCCAGACCACCGGCAATCGGCAGAGCAACCCAGAAAGAAACGCCGAAGTACATATTCAGCAGCGCGTAGGTATAGGCACCAACGGCATAGAAGCCGACGTAACCCAGATCCAGCAGACCTGCCAGACCAACCACTACGTTAAGACCCAGACCCAGCATCACGTAGATCAGCGTCAGGGTTGCGATGTCCACCGCTCCACGGGAGCTCATAAACGGGAAGATCAGCAGACCGATGATGATAAACATGGTCCAGACCCGCTGCTGCTGAGACGTGCGCAGGAACGAAGGCAGCTCCATACGCTCATCGCTGCGCATTTTAGCGGTAAAGTTGCTCACCTGTTCACGGAACAGCTGTAGCAGGAATACCAGCGCCACACCCACAAACAGGAAGGTGATTTTGCCTGTTGAGGAGGCCTCAACAACCAGATTGATCCCTTCTGAGGTCAGAGTCATCCCCAGCAGGAAGCCGCCCAGCACTAAGGTAATCAGTGCTGCGACAAATGCAGAAGTCACACGAGACATTAGATTTTCTCCACCTCAGGTTTACCCAGAATACCCTGCGGCATAAACAGCAGAATCAGTACCAGCAGAGAAAATGCCACCACATCTTTGTATTCTGCGCTCAGATAACCGGCGGTAAGACTTTCAGAGATACCCAGAATCAGGCCTCCGAGCATCGCACCCGGAATACTGCCGATACCACCCAGAACCGCAGCGGTGAAGGCTTTCAGACCTGCGATAAAGCCGATGTAGGGGTTGACAACACCGTAGTAGAGACCCAGTAACATACCGGCAACGGCAGCCAGAGCGGCACCGATCACGAAGGTTACTGCGATAACATTATTCGAATTAATACCCAGCAGGTTGGTCATACCGATATCCTGCGCACACGCACGACAGGCACGGCCCATACGGGAGCGGGTAATAAAGAGTGTCAGACCAATCATACACAGAACAGTCGTTACCATAATGATCACCTGCATATAGGAGATCATGATATGGCTGCCATCAGGGTTACCAAACAGGAAACCACCCTGAATCATGCTCGGCATCGCAATATCCCGCGACCCCTGAGCCAGACGAATATAGTTCTGCAGAAAAATAGACATACCGATAGCAGAAATCAGTGCAATCAGACGCTTACTGCTACGAAGGGGGCGATAAGCGACCCGTTCAATAGAGAAGCCATAGGCACTGGCTACCAGAATACTTACCGCCAAGGCCATAGCGATAAGCAGGAAAGGATTATCAATACCCAGCATGCTTAAACCTGCCAGGGCGATAAACGCAACATAAGTACTGATCATATAAACTTCGCCATGCGCGAAGTTGATCATGCCGATGATGCCATAAACCATCGTGTAGCCGATGGCGATCAGCGCATAAGTACTGCCTATGGTCAGGCCATTAGCAATCTGCTGAAGAAAGTAGAAAATAGACTCGGACATTGGTTGACACCTTGAGAGCAACGCTAAACCCGAAGCCTGCTTTTGGCAGGCTTCGGGGGGAACGTTCACAGTGTACTTTGTAAGTGAACTGCTTGGTTCAGTATTATTATGATGGCTTACTTGGCAGGGGACTTAGTGCCGTCAGCGTGCCAGTTGTACACTACGAAGTTAAATGAAGTCAGGTCGCCCTTTTCATCGAACTTAACATCACCAATTGGCGTAGAGAAAGAAGCTTTATGCATGTGTTCAGCAACTTCTTCAGCGTCAGAGCTGCCGGTTGCTTTCATACTTTCAGCCATAACCTGAACCGCTGCATAAGCAGGCATTACGAATGGGCCGGAAGGATCCTGGCCTTTCTTCTCGAATGCTTTAACCAGACCTTTGTTTTTCGGATCCAGCTCGAAGCTTGGTGGCAGAGTCACCATCAGACCTTCAGATGCTTCACCTGCGATCGCTGAGATGTCTTTGTTACCCACACCTTCAGGACCCATGAATTTCACATCCAGACCCAGCTCAGCAGACTGACGCAGAATCAGACCCAGCTCAGGGTGGTAGCCACCGTAGTAAACGAAATCTACGTCGTTACGCTTCAGCTTAGCAACCAGCGCCGAGAAGTCTTTATCACCCGCGGTGATACCTTCAAACATCACAACATCAATGCCTGCATCTTCAACAGTGCTCTTAACGGCAGTTGCGATACCTTCACCATACTGCTGCTTATCGTGAATAACCGCCATGCGCTTAGGCTTAACGTTTTCAGCAATAAAGCGACCGGCAACAGGGCCCTGCAGGCTGTCCAGGCCGATGGTGCGGAAAATCAGCTCATAGCCCTGCAGAGTGATATCAGGGTTGGTAGAAGCAGCCGTTACCATCACAATACCTTCATCTTCGTAGATATCAGATGCAGGCTGAGTAGAGCTTGAGCACAGGTGACCAACAACGAACTTGATGCCATCATTTACGATTTTGTTAGCAACAGCTACCGCTTGTTTAGGGTCACAAGCATCATCGTACTTAACGCCAACCAGCTTCTCACCGTTGACACCACCTTTTTTGTTGATCTGCTCGATCGCCATTTCGGCACCGATAAACTGCATGTCACCGTACTGTGCAACAGGACCGGAAACTGGGCCAGCCAGAGCGATTTTGATATCAGCCTGGGCAACAGAAGCACCCATCAGTGCTGCGGAAACACCCATTCCGATCAGAGTTTTTTTCACCATGCTCTTCATTATTATTTCCCATTTTATTATTGATCATTCAATTTCAGCTGAATAAACAGGGATCTTGTCTCAGCTGATTCTTCTGGCATCTCTAAAAAAACGACTTTGTTTTTATCGTCATTAAGATGAAATACCAGACCTTCGACTGAGGATTATTTACCCAAATTCTGACCTTTGTCTAGTTTGTATCGGTACAAATTTCAGCAATGGAATATTTTGAGAAAAAAATAAAACCAAACAGAAACCCATAAACCAGAAAATAAAGAGCAATTAAAACAATATGATAGTTATATCATCTGACTAAACCGAAAAATCAGGGATTAAGCTCGGTTCGTAACGGTTCTTTTACATTTTTGGTTTGCAGTGCATTTTTTTTTATTTCAGTCACTTAGCAGCAAAAAAAGATGCTCTGTTTTGCGCAACTCACTCTTTTTTGAACTAGATTTTATTTACGCACTCAAGACCGAGGTGAGCCATGGCTAACCAATTACCTTCATTCGATGTGCTAATGGATCTAGCCCAGAATAACCCTGAACAACTGGAAGATATTCGCAACTTACTGAGCAAGGAGATTATCCAGGATGCCTCACCCCGAATCCGCCATAAACTGGAGGGGATAATCTTTAAAGTAGATATGGAGCGCCAGCGCAGCAAGACCCCACTTCAAAGCTGTATTCGAATTGCGGCACTCATGCATGATTCTTTCAATCAGATGCGCGAAGAACTCGACACACTCTTTCAGCCATCCATGCTGAAAGAGGCTCACTACCGTCCCAAAGCGCCTAAGTGCACATTGCCACCCCAGGTTTCAGCGAGCAATGTTATTCCTTTCAAGAGAACTGACCCGGCGCCTCCCCATTGAAAGCCCTCTTCCTTCCGCCCCCTGTGGTGACGCCCAGACTGACGCGTTACTGAGCAAACGCTTTCCCGCCAATCCAAGAAAAGCAAATACCACCAAAAAACTTAAAAAAAACAATAAATAACGCCAAAAAAGATCGCTTTAAAAACTATAAATACCCATCAAGTAAAATCCCTCAAAGGATCATTTCAAAATCAGCTCCCCCACATCCCCATGGCACACATCCTGCTTTTAACCTGACAAGCGCCTTTAGATAGTGCATTAGCGCACCGCTAAGATGCAGAAACTAAGACCAATAAAATCAATTAGTTGCATAAAAAAATAGCCTGCTATTT
>NZ_CEYNZH010000050.1:0-28417 GCF_982874595.1 Oceanospirillum sp.
CGACGGTTACGTGGATCTGTAAGTAATGGGTGACACAGAACTATGAACACCCTCGCTTAATTATTTTTTAATACAGACAAAATGCTCATTTGTTAACCCATGAAACCCTAAAGATTCTAACTTGGCCTTATCATCTGATTTACCGCCCCATAAGATTATAAGATTCTCCTGAGCAAGAATATCTCTTGCTCCCCCATTCCCTCGAATACGTTTCATGTAGTCTTTTTGACGCGCAACACATTCAACTAATCTTCGACTTATAATCTCATTCTGAAAGCTTCGAAATAAGTTTGCTAGCCTTGTCGCTCCACCGTTAGCAAGTAATATACTATTTCTTAATTTTTCATCCATATGCAAAAAGAAATTCTTAGGCAGCTTTCCATCTTTGATTAGCCATAGAATTTCTTTTTTTCCTTCTTTTGAAATTGTTCTCTTACCATCTCTGTTCTTTCCTGCATTTAAAACCCTATCTCTACAGATAATCAATCCAAAAACGAACGTGGATTTGTTGTCATTTTCTTGAAGAAGAATACAAATTTCATTAATAGCTTCACTGGGTATCGTCCAGTTGTTGCCAATCGTATTCTTTACGTCTACCTCTTTGCCTTGGATAGATAGGTCTAGTTTTTTTCCTTTTGATAGTCCGAAGGTGTCACGAAATACAATTTCGACTTTGGTGCCAATATATGTTTTTTCAGTTTTTTCCAATTCGTCAATGCTGTATCTGTTTGTCCTAGGCATATCTATTACTTCATCAAGAGCTGAACGAAGCATATCACCAATAATGATTTCTAGATTTTCCTCGCTATTTGGAAAAGACATGAAGAACTCATAAACACTTTTTAGTTCCGAGTTATCAGGATTGTTTGTAAAATACTCATTCAAATGGTTTTCATTGTTTATATTAGTCATATATATATCTAATGCTGGTAATTTTTCTTTGGCACTTAACATTTCAATATCAGGCGTGCGCGTTTTGACGATTTCAATATACCGTCTCAAAATGAGGAAAGACTCTAATTAGAAAGGAAAAATCCGTTTTCTGATCTGACTGCTTCCCTGCTAAACGCGCATGCGCGTTATCACAAATAACCATGCGCCTGTTATTTCGGTCAAGATTTCTATAATTCATTGTTTTGCAGCTTATCCAGTTTTACCACGCTGGTAAACCGAGCATTAAGTCGGACAAAGCGAGCACGTTTTTCTGCAAAGCCCAAAATATACTGTATATCTACCCAAATTAAGCAAATATTCACACGACGGGTGACTGGCGGAATATGGCACCGTAAGATTACAGAGTATTTATTCCCACGCGGAGCGGTGGGAACGAGAGGGCGCAGTAGTTAGTGACGAAACCACAGAAACCAAAAAAGCCCGCTGTTTACAGCTCCCATTGGGAGGGTAAACAGCGGACTTTTGCTTTCCCGCCATGTAACGGGAACAGTCCAATAAGAGTCAGTGTTTAGCTGTCACTCTCACCGGTATTAAAACGTTCGCGCAGGATACGCAGGAACAATTCACGGGGTTTGCTTGGCTGTGCGGTTTTCTTCCAGATGGCGGTCATCGGCAGTTCGTAGTAACGCTCTTCCGGTGTCAGGGGCTGGATCACGCCGTCATCAACATAAGACTGCGCATAACCCTCTGGCAGGAAGCCGATAAACTTGCCGGACAGGATCATCGCCAGTCGGCCTTCGTAGAAGTACGCCTCGGCAACGCGGTTAAGCCCTGTCATCAGCTCATCGACGGATTCATGGGGCTTAAGACCGGCATGAACCAGCGGCAGGCTGTTCACCAGCTCATCGGTGAGTTCCTCGTCCGGCAGGGCGGCGACTGGATGCTTGCTGCTGATATAAAGGCGGCAGGTATCGCTGAACAGATCGATATAGTCCAGCCCTTCCAGCTTGCGGTGGCAAGGAATAAAGCCGACGTCCGCGCGGTCATTCAGTACCATACGCTCGATCTCCGCCATAGACGCTACATCATTGGCCAGATGCACACCGGGGGCTTCGTCTGCGAAGGTGCCGATCAGATCAGGAAAAGCCAAACGGGGATCAAGACTTACGGTATCTGACAAAACAATTTTCAGTCGACCGGTCAAACTGGAGTTAAGGTTGTTGACCGTCATGCGGAACGCATCCAGCGAGTCCAGCAGGTTCTCGGTCATTTTGTAGATCACCTCCCCCTCTTCCGTTAGGGAGAAACCGGAGCGCCCACGCTTACAGAGCACCAGATTGAGGCGGGATTCAAGGTTGGAAATGTGCAGACTAATGGTCGAGCGGCCGATATTCAGCGCGGTTTCTGCAGCGGAAAAGCCACCGCAATCGGCGACGGTTTTAAATACTTTGAGCTGTTTAATCTCATAGTCACCCACCTGACCCAGTGAGTAGTTCTTCGCACTCTTTGCACTCATAGAAACTGCAACTGCCTGAAAAATAGATGGAATATGGGGTATAAATCCGAGTCTCCAGTGTACCAAATGAGCCTGCCAGATACCCGATATCTGCAAGGATATTTTATTCAGAGGGGGAATTCGACAAAAGTTTGTTGCAAGCAAAACTTTATATTGATTCGGGAAGATTTTTAATCAAAGGGGGGTTAACTATTATTTAACACGTGGATGGCACCTGAGGTTTCCCTCTGATTCATGCTTGCTTGTAATGAATACTCAGGTGGTCGACACCGGTCATTTCGACACCCTGCTGACCGGATACCATTTGGCCCGGTAATCCGCATTTACCGGGCCTTTTTTTACTGCCGTCGTGCAACAGCAGTGAAATGCTTTTCTTGCGAAAAGTGTAAGTTGTTTTTATCCCTCGGAAAGTTGTTTGCCCGGCTGCATCTCTCGCTGCAGGCCGGGCTTTTTTTATCCCGATTTCTCTGCAACCAAGCTGCGCTAACGGTGACTTATGTTTGTCACTTCTGTTGGGTGTTTCAGCACTGTTTGAGTCTTGCTTTTTTCAAGCTTGTTTTTAGATTTTTTCTACTCAAATCATACCGTTACTGAAACCGCCAGCAAACTGAGGATGCGCAGTATACCGCTACTGCACTAAAAACCGATATAACACCAACATCACATTGACAGATGCAAATTCAGGCTATTTAAGCGGCTACTGATAAAAGAGTTCTTATGCCCCTTTCATTTAACGGACAATAAAAAGGCCGCTAATTCAGCGGCCTCGTCTTCATAGCACCCAAGCGGTGCCTTGCCCGATTACAGGCAGCGCTTAAGCACTTCGGCGCTCACCTCTGGGGTGACATCCTGATGCTCACCGAGAGCGATCATGTTGTGTTTTTTAAGTGCCTCAATCATCGCCGGGATATCTTCTTCACCAACGTTGTAATCACTCAAACGGGTTTGAACGCCCAGTGACTCAAAGAAGGCACGGGTTTCTTCGATAGCCCGGTCGATACGCTCATCTTCTGTGCCATGCTCAATACCCTGTACTTCGCGAGCGTACTGCAGCAGTTTTTCACGCTTCTGCTCACGCTTCTCTTCCATCATGGCAGGCAGAATCACGGCCAGAGTCTGACCATGATCCAGTCCGTGCAGAGCGGTCAGTTCATGGCCGATAAAGTGGGTGGACCAATCCTGAGGAACACCCAACCCGATCAGACCGTTCAGCGCCATAGTGGCCGACCACATCACATTGGCACGCACGTTGTAGTTTTTCGGCTCAGAGAGCGCTTTAGGGCCGTTGTCTATCAGAGTACGTAGAATGCCTTCCGCGAAGCGATCCTGAAGATCCGCACCCACCGGAAAGGTCAGGTACTGCTCAACGGTGTGAACAAAGGCATCCACGATACCGTTCGCCACCTGCTTGGCAGGCAAAGAGTAAGTCACCGTCGGATCAAGAATGGCGAACTGAGGATAAAGTGCGCGGCTGTAGAAGGGCATCTTGTCCTGAGTTTCGTAACGGGTAACAACACCGTTCGGGTTACTTTCAGAACCGGTTGCCGGCAGGGTCAGCACCACACCCAGCGGCAGCGCCTTACGAACCCGGGCACCTTCGGTCAGAATGGTCAGCGGGTCGCCCTCAAAGCAGGCAGCACCGGCAATAAACTTGGTGGCATCGGCGACAGAACCACCGCCAACCGCCAGCAAAAACTCGCTGCCATCAGCTTTAATCTGCTCCAGTGCTTTCAGGCAGGTATGAAAACCGGGATTGGGTTCAATACCGCCAAACTCGCTCCACTGATGTTCTGCCAGGGCTGCCGCGACCTGCTCGTAAACACCATTGGTTTTGATACTACCGCCACCGTAAACCACTAATACTTTTTTATCTTTTGGGATAGAGGAAGCGATCTTGCTTATCTGGCCTTCGCCAAAAATCAGTTTGGTTGGGTTCTGAAAACTAAAGTTATACATGACCTTGCCTTTTTTATGTTTATAAGCAGCACCATAAGCGCGTAAATTGCCGCTAGTTTAACAGCCGTTCTGCCAGCCTTCTATGGCAGACGGGTGTTTAAAGTGATCAGAAAGCACTACAAAAGCTATTTAAAATCGAAAAAACATGTATCACCTGGCAGACACCCTATCCAAGTCGGACGACAGCCTTTCAGAGTCAGAATCCACAAATGCCTTCAATGTGGAAAACCATACCGCGAAATCCGTAAATATCCCGGCAAGATCACAGCAAAGTCATCACAAGCACGGAAGAAAGCCTTTTAAACCAGCGAGATAGCTCAACCCAAAGTTGTCCACAGTTTCGGTGAACAATTCTGTGCATAATTCCTGAATAGCAGGATTTGAGCGCGATATTACGCTGGGTTCAGAGCAGTAATGTCAGATTGTGCAACAATTCACCAGCTTAGATACTGTTGAGTACCACCTGACTCTGTCATCGAATCTGTCATCCTATTGCCTTGAATTTTTCAGCAAACTGAAATCCCTCTGCCCTCGTTCAGTCAAAAACCCAACGTAGCTTATAACCTGTGCTTTCGCACGTGCAGCAAAAACGGTAATTCGGACAGCTCAGCCCGGATCTCAGAACCGAACCGAGCCGCCCGCGCAACATCTGGCGCCAAGGTAATTTTGGATATGACCGGAAACGGACGAGGATAAATCATGATCTACCCAGAAAACCGCCGCTGTAACCCTGATCGCTCTACCCAGAAACGCGCTGAGAAGGATCTTCATGGCGCAGCCCTGCCACCGGTTAATGGCCCGCAGGTCTACCGCCATCCTGCTGATGGGGTGATTGCCAAGGCTCTCTTTTCCAAGCCTCTTATATCCAGACACTTTATTTCCAAACCCCTTATATCCAGACACTTTATTTCTAAAGCCAAGGCACCGGATAATCTCTGGCTTAATATCTTCAGGATACAGAAAAGCGCGGGCTACCTTTGCCCTCTGCGGCTGCGTGTGAAAGCAGTGTTAAAACATCTGATCGCTTCTGTTTGTATTGGCGCTTTGGCGCTGTCGACTCAGACACAGGCTGAAGTTTCAGCCAAACCGCTATCCGGCAGCGGCATGCTGACCACAGAGCAGCTGAAGCACCAGTGCCAGCCATTAATGGAAGGCAGTCAGTCGCTAGTGTCAGCATTTCAGTCCGGCCAGTGCAGCAGCTATATTCTCGGTATTTACGATCTGGTGGCGCAGCAATGCCCTCGCCTCAGTATCAGCCGGGATGATGCGGTTCGCAGTACCCTGGTACATCTGAGCGGCCTTGCCGATAACGCTGCCGCTAAGCAGGCACCTGCGGTAAGAACCATCGATCAGTTCCTGTCGAATCAGAGCCAGTGCCTGCCAGTGGCGAGTCTCTAACGGATAGGCAATAAAAAAGGGTGATCCGATGATCACCCTTTCTTTTTCAGCCCTTGTTACCAAGCAACAACGACGCGGTTATTTCGCCATGGAGAGCTGATAAGAGGTAATACCGACCGAGCTTGCCAGATTCAGCGAATCAATACTGCCACTACCCGGAATGGTGTAAGCATCGGCATTAAAGGCCGTTAGCGCGTCAGACGGCACGCCACGGGCTTCATTACCAAACAGATAACACTGGTAATCCGCAAATTGAGGCGCGCTTAACGGCTCGCCCTGCAGATCCAGATACGCAAAGCGGTCAAAACGTGCGGGTAAGTTCTCAAGGGGCACATCCAGCTCAATCGGCAGATGGAAGATCGCCCCCATACTGGAGCGCACCACCTTGGAATTAAACGGATCAACGCTATTCGGGCTGAGCAACAGGCGGAAGTTACCGAACCAGGCCAGCGTACGAATAATCGTGCCCAGATTGCCGGGGTCCTGTACCTCATGCAGATAGATGCAGCGTTCTTTAGATCCGGAAGCCTGTTCAGGCTGAGCACTCAGATCCGGCAGCGGCACACAGGCGATCATGCCCTGAGGGGTTTTGGTATCGCTCATCTGCGCCATCTGTTTTTCGCTAACCACCACCGGCTTAAAAACAGAACCCAGACTGGCAGCCCACTGCTGATGAGCTTCGGTGATATAAAGAGTAACCGCCCCTGCATTTGACTGCTGTTTCAGAGCTTTTTGCAGCTCCAGAATCAGATGTTCGCCCTCCACCAGATAGTGACCCAGCTGTGTTCGATATTTCTTCTGATGGAGCTTTTTAACGTCGTCTAATTTCATTTACCTGCCTATCTGGGCTTGTCGCTGGCTTAGCATCTTGGCCTGCCGGTGTTTTGCAATTCAGGGGCGAAAGTTTACAATACGCGCCGTTTTAACGACAGCAGAGTCACCTCCCCATGGCCAGATCAAAAACCAGTCAGAAATGGCTGGACGAACACGTAAACGACCCTTACGTCAAAAAAGCACAGCTTGATGGCTACCGTTCCCGCGCCAGCTACAAACTGATCGAGATTAACGAGAAAGACAAACTCTACCGCCCCGGCAGTGTTGTCATCGATCTGGGCTCCGCACCCGGTGGCTGGTCTCAGATCGTAGCGCCGGTTGTGGGTGATAATGGCCGTGTGATCGCGTCCGATATTCTGCACATGGACAGCCTGGAAGATGTGACCTTTATTCAGGGTGACTTCACTGAAGAATCGGTCTACAACGAGATTCTGGACGCGCTGAATGGTCAGCCGGTAGACACCGTGATCTCGGATATGGCACCGAATATGAGTGGCGTAAACGCGACCGATCAGTATTCGTCGATGTATCTGGTGGAACTGGCACTGGATATGGCGCGCAATGTGCTGAAACCGGGTGGCAGTTTCTGCGCCAAGGTGTTTCAGGGTGTCGGCTATGATGAGTATCTGAAAGACGTTCGCAGCTCTTTCGATAAGGTGGTGGTGCGTAAACCTTCCGCATCCCGCCCACGTTCCCGTGAAGTGTATCTGGTGGCCAAAGGCTTTAAAGGCTAATCACTTTTAAAAGGCTAACGGTTAAGAAGCACAGAACGAGGTTAAGGGCAAAACGCCCTTAACGCTCCAGCAGATGCAGCTTGTCCGGTACACCGTTCCAGTCATTAGCATCCTCTGGCGGCGCTTTCAGCTGGGTGATGTTAGGCCAGGTCTCGCACAACTCGGCATTGATCTCTTTATAGATCAGTTGTTCCGGCGGCAGTTCGATATCCTGATAGATCGCCTCTGCCGGACACTCAGGCAGACACAAACCGCAATCAATACAGATCACCGGATCAATCACCAGAAAGTTAGGGCCTTCAAAAAAGGCATCCACCGGGCAAACAGGAACACAATCGGTGTACTTGCATTTAATGCAATTGTCGGTCACTACAAAGGCCATTGCGGACTGAAATCTCCATCATTTTTTGTTGGCGGCAAGTGTAATGTAGCTCACTTAAAACTCAAGTTTTTTGCGCCGGAATCCCCTGATCCTGATCGATGACCACCTGTCATCCTTATGGCCCGACTAAAGCCGCGTATTACCGACTTAAAGTCCTGTATTACCTACTTAAGTTCTGTTCTGCCTACCTAAAGCCCGGTAACTGCTTTAGAATGTCCAGCTTCCTTTTAGCACCGTCCTGCAAAGTAAACGAGTACTTTTAATTATGTTGCGCTTAACCGATATCAAACTCCCCCTTAACCATGATGAGCAGGCTCTGGAGCAGGCTATTCTGCAGAAACTGGCCATCGAGAAGCCGCAATTACTGTCATTTAATGTCTTCAAAAGGGGTTATGACGCGCGCAAGAAAAGTGCTATCCAGTTGATCTACACACTGGATGTTGAGGTATCGGATCAGGACGCACTGCTGGCGAAGTTTGAAAAAGATCAGAGCATTCGCATCACGCCGGATATGACCTACAAGTTTGTCGCTGAAGCACCTGCGGATCTGAAAGAGCGCCCGGTGGTGATCGGTCTTGGCCCCTGCGGTCTGTTTGCAGCCCTGATTCTGGCGCAGATGGGCTTTAAGCCGATCGTGCTTGAGCGCGGTAAAGCGGTGCGTGAACGTACCAAAGACACCTTTGGTTTCTGGCGTAAGCAACCACTGAATCCTGAGTCCAACGTACAGTTTGGTGAGGGCGGCGCGGGAACTTTTTCTGACGGTAAGTTATACAGCCAGGTAAAAGACCGCAAGCACTATGGCCGCAAGGTACTGAATGAGTTTGTCGCCGCCGGTGCGCCGGAAGAGATTATGTACGTCAGCAAGCCCCATATCGGCACCTTCCGACTGGTGAATATGGTGGAAAAGATGCGCCAGCAGATTATCGATCTGGGCGGCGAAGTGCGTTTCAGCACCCGGGTTGAAAAACTGGATCTGGATGAAAAAGGCGACGGTTACAAGCTGAAAGGTCTGCACCTGTCCACCGGCGAGTACCTGAAGTGCTCCCGCGTGGTGCTGGCGGTCGGTCACAGTGCCCGTGATACCTTCCAGGCGCTGTACGATCAGGGCGTTTATATTGAAGCCAAGCCGTTCTCGGTGGGCTTCCGCATCGAACACGAACAGAGCATGATCGACGAGTGCCGCTTTGGTGAAAACGCCGGTCACCCGATTCTGGGTGCCGCAGATTATAAACTGGTGCATCACTGCAAAAATGGCCGCAGCGTTTACAGCTTCTGTATGTGTCCGGGGGGTACGGTTGTCGCCGCTACCTCGGAAGAGGGTCGAGTGGTGACCAACGGCATGAGTCAGTACTCCCGTAACGAGCGTAACGCCAACAGCGCCATCGTGGTAGGCATCGAGCCGGAAAAAGATTATCCGGGTCACCCGCTGGCGGGTATCGATCTGCAGCGCGGTCTGGAAGAAGCGGCCTTCAAAGCGGGTGGTGAAAACTATCATGCGCCGGCTCAGCTCATTGGTGATTTCCTGTCCGGCAAGCCAAGTTCTGAACTGGGTGACGTACAGCCATCTTACACGCCGGGGATCACCCTGACCGACCTGAGCAAGGTGGTGCCTGACTTTGTGACCGAAGCGATCCGGGAAGCGATTCCGGCGTTCAACCGTCAGATCCGTGGTTTTGCCAAAGATGATGGTCTGCTGACGGGTGTAGAGACCCGTACCTCTTCGCCGGTGTGCATTAAGCGCGGCAAAGATTATCAGAGTATCAATGTGGAAGGCCTGTATCCGGCAGGTGAAGGTGCCGGTTACGCCGGCGGTATCTGGTCAGCGGGCATCGACGGTATCCGCGTTGCGGAATCACTGGCGTTGGCAGCTCTTGAAGACTAAAACCATTAGACGGTAAAAGCGTCAGCCACAAAAAAGCCAGCCCGCTGAACAGCGGGCTGGCTTTTTGTTTGTCTGGCTTTCTTGATCTGGATAGCGCGGTTTTCTTTGTCTGAATGAAGCAAAAGACAGATCATAGACCTATTCGAACGGCATATCACCAAAAGCACGGTAGGTACGCATAAAGCCCGCTTCCAAGCCGATTGCCGCATCAGCTATTTCCTGATGCGTGCCACTACGCAGCGCCTGACGCAATTTATTCAGCGCCATCTGCTCCTGAGCCACAGCCTGCTTCAGCTCGACAAAACGGTCATCAGTAAAACCGAACAACTCCTGATCAAACTTAGCCCGACTGACATGATGTCGAATCGCTTCCCAACGCGGCCAAACCTGCGCCCAGTTTTTCTGCAACGCCCGGATCTGATCTTTAGTGAACAACTTGCCGGATTTGCTATCGGCCACAGCGATCAAAGCATCCATATAGGGCTTGTAAGCGTTCAGTTCATCAACGTAGTAGTTTATGCCGTTGCGCTCGCGCAGACCGTGCAGGGTAACGGTGACCGCTTCCATCTGCTTCTTAGCGCTTTCCAGATCACCCTGCTGAACATCGATGAAAGCCTCACTGACCATGCCGGAAGCGATATCCAGAAAGTGAGGCCACTCAGGGTCATCACTGTTAACTTCAAATGTGGTGATAAAAGAACTCCACTGTTCAGAGAACTTCATCATGGCATCGCTGGCTGACTGCCGATCACCCTGGTCGATATAGATCACCGCCGGAATATACTGACGATCCATTTCGATGGTGGCCTGTAGTAAAGCCTTATCATTTGCTGAAGCGGTACCGGACATCAGCACGCTCAGCACAACAAGCTGAATAGCGCGCGAAACAAAAGTCCTTAGCCGTTGCAGAACCATTGCTTACTCCTATTAATTCATAATTGATGCAATTATAGCCCAAGCCTGAACAGGATAGATATCCTCTGAAAGCCCATAGCGTATTTGTTTCTGCGTTTAGCAACAGGAACGGAACCCGGGCCTAGCTCTGATGAACCCCTAAAGACAGAAGGTGCTTTTTACAGTTACCGGTTCGCCCCTCTTCCATCAGAATCTCGTACAATCGCCGTCCACCCGGCCCCAGCAGATCCGGATCAGGTATAACAATACTGACGGTTCCGGTGCGGTTGGAGGAAAAGTCCACATCCAACGCAATAAACTCGCCACTGGCCAACTCCTGCAGAACTTCATGGCGGGGTAACCAGCAGAAACCCAGTCCGTGTTTAAGTATCTGTTTGGCCCGTTCAAAGCTGTCTACGGTCCAACGCTGCTCTGACTTGAGCCAGCCCTGTGACTCTGAAGGTTTCTGCGCATTATCTTTGATCACCACCTGCATATGCTTAACCAGCTCCTGCTGGCTGACCGCCTGACCCAGACCTGCCAGCTCATGGCTGTGATGGGTGACCAGCATAAATTCAATCCGGCACAACTCTTCAGAGGTATAACCTTTAGGCACATGGCCGGTAATAGCCAGATCAACGTTGTTGTTCACGATCTGCTCCACACTACCGGTCAGCACGGTATCGATAATCCGGATACGGGTGCCGCGACTCTCCGGATAAAAACGCGCCAACGAACGAAAAAGCAACTCACGGGGATAGATAGCCTCTACACAGATATTCAGCTGAGGCTCCCAACCCATGTCGATATTTTCAGCCAGTTTCTCCAGGCCTTCAGCGGTCTCTGTTAACACGCGGGAACGTCGCAATAAGGCCTCACCCGCCTCAGTCAGAAACGCTTTGCGCCCTTTAACCTGAAGGATATCCACCCCCAGCTGATGCTCCAGCTTTTTAACCGCATGGTTCAGAGAGGACTGACTGCGATGAAGGGCCTCAGCGGCATGGGCATACCCCCCATGATCCACCACAGCCTGCAGAATGCGCCACTGCTCCAGTGTTGTTTTATGACCTGCCATAATGCTTACCTTTCACAGAAACCGAAAAAAACGACAGATTATTCACGAAAAGCACCGAATCTTTCATTTTTATTGGTTTCAGTTCACAACAATTCTATTTCGTAGAATATATAGCACTATTTAATGCAATTTTCTTTCTTTTTGATCGGCATAAAATAGCCTCCATAGCAACAAACCAGATCGGCACTCGGCTTTACCAAACTAATGATGTCTAGCCAATTGAGTGATTTCTGGCCAAACCTAATCTGAGGATATGTCATGAAAAAGTTATTAGTTGTTCATTCCAGCCCTAAAAGCAGCCAATCTGTTACCCGTGATCTGACCACTGAGTTTGTTGATAAATGGCAAGCCCGTAACCCTGAAGGTGAAATCGTTAATCGCGATGTAGGTATCAACCCTCCTGCGCACCTGACTGAAGAAACCATTGGTGCTTTCTACACCCCGGCAGAGCAGCGTACCGAAGCACAGAACAAAGCACTGGCAGTATCTGACGAACTGATTGCAGAACTGCGTGAAGCCGATGAGATTGTTATCGCGTCTCCAATGCACAACTTCACCATTACCTCTGGTCTGAAGACCTGGATTGATCAGGTTGCCCGTGTTGGTGAAACCTTCCAGTACACCGAACAGGGTCCTGAAGGCTTGTTGAAAGACCGTCCGGTGTATGTGATCACCGCAAGTGGTGGTGACTATCGCCCGCACACGGCAATCGCATTCCTGAACCACCAGGACACCTACCTGAAAGTAGCACTGAACTTTATTGGTCTGCAGGATATCCGTCTGGCACAGGCTGCAGGTGTTGCCGCTGGCGAAGCGCCGATCAATGAAGCCCGCGAAGCGATGACCGAAGCGATGAGCGCTTAATCGATCATAATCGTATCAGGGGCCTGAACCGTCCCAGAGCAACCCCACCGGACACAGCCTGGCGTTAGCCACCTGCTGTTCCGCGCTCGGAAACACCCTCTGCAAGCCGCCATTGCGCTGAATTGCAGAGGGTGTTTTTTTCAGTTCAAAAATAAGTGTTTCAGCCAGTGGATTATGGTCGTACACTCCGCCTCTCAGCGATAAATCGATACTTCTGTACTTATGTACTTCTGTTGTTACTTGTTACTGCCCACGCTTCTATTACAGCATAAGGATCATCAAGGAGAGTCCAATGCCTGTGTCATCCGGTTTAATTCATGCGTATCTTTTTAATGATCAGAAGGGAAAAACCCTGACGACCGATGAGATCCATCAGTGGCAACCGGAACAGGGGTTATTGTGGCTGCATCTGGATTACACCAACGAAGAGGTTCAGCACTGGCTGCTACAGGAATCCGGCCTTGAACCTGTGGTCGCAGAAGCTTTAACCGCAACCGAAACCCGGCCGCGCTGCACACCTTTTAACAGCGGCCTTCTGTTGCTGCTCAGAGGTGTCAACCTGAACCCGGAGGCAGATCCGGATGACATGGTTTCAATCCGCCTCTGGGTCGAAAAGAACCGCATCATCAGCACCCGCAAGCGCCAGCTGCAGTCGATCCAGGACCTGTTGTCTCAGATTCATAACCATCAGGCTCCGGCTACCAGCGGTGAATTTATTGCCGACCTGACCGACAACCTGACCTGGCGGATGCGGGAAACCATGGAAGGCTACGAGGAAACACTGGCCGATCTGGAAGAGCGCGTGCTGACCGGTGGTCATGATGAGGTCAAAGTCGAACTCTCTGCCCTTCGCCGACAGATTATTACCCTGCGGCGCTACCTGGCTCCTCAACGGGATGCCCTGACACGCCTGCACACTGAACGCTTCAGCGGCCTGAGCGAAGCCGAGCGCTTACAGGTACGGGAGACCACCGACCGTCTGATCCGCTATCTGGAAGATCTGGATGCAATGCGCGAACGCGCCGTGGTGATCCAGGAAGAGCTGCTCAGCCAACTGTCGGAACTGGGCAACCAGCGAGTCTATCTGCTGTCAATGATCACCGCTGTGTTTCTGCCGCTGGGTTTTCTCACGGGCCTTTTGGGTATCAACGTGGGCGGCATGCCGGGAACCGACAGTCCAGAGGCTTTCTGGTGGGTCAGCGGTGGTCTGTTTAGTGCGGCAATTGTTCTGACCTTGCTGCTTCGTCGCAAAAAATGGCTATAATGCCCGGCTTAAGATCACTGACTGAACACCCGCTGAGGAAATCCCCATGGCCACTGCCTGCGCACGACACATTCTGGTAAAAACCCGCGAACAGGCGGAAGTCATTAAAAAGAAACTGGCCGTCGGTGGTGATTTTGCCAAACTGGCCAAACAGCACTCTATCTGCCCATCCGGCAAGAAAGGCGGTGATCTGGGAGAGTTTCGACGTGGCGCGATGGTGAAACCGTTCGATAATGTGGTGTTTACCAAACCGGTCCTTAAGGTTCATGGCCCGGTGAAAACCAAGTTTGGTTTCCACCTGATTGAAACCATCTACCGAAACGATTAAACCTCTCAGTGAAGCTTATCGCTTAGAAAATCATCTCCATCACAAGTGATGCTATTCAGCGAACAATACCGGTTAACTGACGGTCAAGACGAATAAAATATTCCCTGAGAAAATCCAGCAGCAGCCTCAGTTTCTTAGAGGCTGCATTGCCCGGAGGGAAGACCCCGTAGATGTCGATAGGGCTAAGCGCATAGTCATCCATTACTGTTTCCAGATGACCCGCTTCTATTCGCGGTCCGGCATCATACAGGGGAATACGCCCTAACCCATGACCACCCTCGATAAACGCGGTACGCGCTGCCGCATTGTTGGTACTTATTCCCCCTTTTAAAGCCACGCTGTAAGACCGCCCGCCCCTTTGTAAGGTCAGTATATCTGAGGTTCGCTTGTAGATGACCCAGCGGTGATGACCCAGTTCAGTTGGATTTACAGGTCGCCCGTGCTTTTTAAAATACGACGGCGCACCACACAAACAGGTGGGTAAGGTGGTTAAACGGGCGGCCTGTAAGCCGGAGTCCGGTAAAGGAGCCCCCCGAATCGCCAGATCAATCCCTTCCTGCATGATATTGATGACTTCATCACTGAGCATCACATCCAGCACAATCTTAGGGTAAAGATTTTTGAACTCATTCAGGGCAGGTACCACCAACTGAAGTCCGGCATTGACCGGGCAGGTAATTTTAATCAGCCCCTGTGGTTCATCTTTCAGCGCTTCCATCTGTTGCTGCGCCTGCAACGCTTGCGCTGCAATAATCCGGCAGGACTGGTAATAAACCGCCCCGGCCTCGGTAAGATTGATCGCCCGGGTAGAGCGATTGAGCAGTTTCACCTCAAGCTGTTCTTCCAGTTTCTTCAGGTGATAGCTCACGACCGCACGGGATAGCCCAAGGCGTTTAGCCGCGGCAGTCAGATTACCCTGCTCCACCACCTGCGCAAATACCACCATACTTTTTAACTGTTCAAAGGAAATATTCATCTTAAGACCCGGACTCAACTTGAGACACACCGCACCGCCTAATTGTATCAATAATTAAACCATTGAAGTCAATTTAGCTCGTATTGTTCAGCATAGAATCAAGACGTAAACTCCCGAACAAGATTTCAGGTTATCTGAAAACACCTAGCCACAGAGTCGTTGATGCGGCTCCGGGAGATATCGATATGAGCGCGTTAAGTAATAAAAAAGTATTAATGGTTTTAACCTCTCACTCAGCTCTGGGGGATACCGGTGAAACCACGGGGTTCTGGGTGGAAGAGTTTGCGACACCTTACTATGCACTGGTTGATGCGGGCGTTCAGGTGACTCTGGCCTCTCCGGCGGGTGGTCAGCCTCCGGTTGATCCGAAGAGTGAACTGGAAGATTTTCAGACTGACGATACCCGTCGTTTTGATCAGGATGCTGACGCAAAAGCCCTGCTGGCTAACACCCTTAAGCTGGCTGATATCAATGCTGATGATTTTGATGCCGTATTTTATCCGGGCGGGCACGGCCCACTGTGGGACCTGACGGACAACCCGACCTCTATCGCTCTGATCGAACGTTTTCTGGCAACTCAGAAACCCGTCGCCACGGTATGCCACGCCTCGGCAGCCCTGCTGAATATCAAAGATGACTCCGGCAACTATGCGGTCAAAGGCAAGGCCGTTTCCGGCTTTACCAATAGCGAAGAAGATGCCGTTCAGCTGACTGAGGTGGTGCCATTTCTACTGGAAGATGAGTTTATCAAACGCGGTAGTGATTTTCAGAAAGCTGGTGATTGGCAGGCCTTTGCGGTGCAGGATGGATTGCTGATCAGCGGACAGAACCCGATGAGTTCTGCTCTGACGGCACAGAAGTTACTAAAAGCGCTCTGATCATTCAGCACTTAATCCGCTAATACCAGTAGCTTAATCAGCCAAGACTAACAAAGGAGGTCGTCCCGATGGGCGACCACCTGATTACGGCCATTCTTCTTCGCCTGGTAGAGCGCCTGATCCGCATCTTTAACAATCTGCCAGACGGGCTTGACTCCATCAAAGCTTGAATAACCGATGGACATTGTCAGCTGTATCGTTTCACCTTCGTATTCGGTTTTAAGCTGGCTAATCCCTTCTCTCAGACGATTCAGCAGCTCTTTGGCTTCCTCAGGGGATGTCGAAGGCAGAAGCAGTAAAAACTCTTCCCCACCGTATCGGCCCACACTGTCCGATTCCCGGACTGAAGCCATCAGAAAATCTGCAACCGATTTCAGAGCTCTATCGCCAGCCAGATGGCCATAGGTGTCATTGATCGCTTTAAAAAAGTCGATATCCAGCATCGCCAGAATATAAGGCGTGTTGTGACGAACTGACGCTGCATGATTTTTATCGAGAATTAAACCGATTGACCGACGGTTAATAAGACCGGTCAACGCATCAAACGAGTTTTGCTGACTGACAATGGTATCCCGCATTCGGTTTAATAACTGATCCAGTTGCGCTTTACGGCTACCCAAGGTACGAAAACCCGCTAACGAAACCGCCTGATTTTTTTGGTATTGCAACACCAAATCCCTTGCGGCATCGTGCATCTCCTTGTGGGTCGATTCGATCACCGAAAACTCAGGTGTCGCACGGATCGCCTCAGAGACACTTTGGTAATACCAGCAACCAAAACCGCATTTGGTATGTGCCAGAGGATCTGTGATCTGCTCATTGAATGGTTGATTGCAAACGAGCCCTTCTAACAAAGACTCATACCATTTACGGTGATTGATAACGGCACATTCTAAAATATCGATCGCCTCATTGATCTCATCAGAACTAAAGCTGTATCGGGTACTCATGGGCATCTCCAGCGATTTCGTCCTTTCACCCTAACAGGTATCGGCTCTTTACTAATTGATTTGGCAGCATATTTGAATGATCCATAAAAAAACCTGCACAGGGCAGGCTTTTTGACTTCCGGATAAAGGGGCTACCACATCAGGTCATCAGGAATCTGGAAATCTGCGTACGGATCATCCTCTTCCGCATCACCGGTATCCGGTGCTTTCTCATTCAGCACAATCGGCCAGTCCGGCTCACGCTGCAGAATCTTCTCTGCAACCTTAGGTGGAATCAGTTCAAAACGGCCTTCCAGCTCGGCAATCGCCAGACGACCTTTCGCCAGCTGATCCGAGATCTTAGGCTGAACGTTGATCTTCTTAACCTTCTTATCCATCACGAAGTTATGGGCAAGATCACCGGCGAAATTTTCCAGGCGGTTCATTTCGATCAGTTGCTTCACCTGAGCTTTAACCGCTTTTTTCTCTTCTTCGGCTTTACGCTCAAGGTTTAACAGGCGGTCACGCTCTGCTTTGTCTTTGCGCTGCTGTTCTGCGCGCAGTTTGACTTCATCTTCCTGACCGGTTGTGCGTTTAACCTTGGCCTGTTTTTTCTTGTGATTCTCTGCCTGTTTAACCTTTTTCTTGTTGGTTAAACCGGCTTTCAATAGCTGATCCTGCAGGGATTTGCTCATAGATCTGACCGTATTTCCATTATCAAAAAAATTGCTGCTGAGTATCGGACTCATTTAACTGGGGCATATTATCCCTGTTTTTAGCTCAGGATTCATCCGTACAGACGTATGAAACAGCACTTACTCCTCTGCAGCCCGTTTCTCGGCTACTAAACGCTGGGCCTCGCTGATCTGGGGCATCTTCTCCTCGATCCAGTTGGCGATACCTGCAACCTGCTCGGCGGCCTCCTCCCCCAGCGTGGAAAGCGAGTATTCCACATGGGGAGGCACCACCGGATACGAGTGTCGCAGCACAAAGCCGTCACTTTCCAGTGACTGCAGGGTTTGCGCCAGCATCTTCTCACTGACACCTTTGATCTTACGGCGCAGGTCGCTAAAACGCAGGGTATTGCCCTGCAGCGCTACCAGAATCAGTACACCCCAGCGGCTGGTGATATGTTTGAGTACATCCCGCGACGGGCACTTGTCTGAAAAGAGATCTCCCCGCCGGAAGCGCTCGGTAAAGCTGGCGTTATCTTCAACTGTTGAAGAATCGGAAACACTCTTTTTATCCCGTGTGGCAACCATTTCAATACTTACCTTTTTGTACGTACTTACTAAAGGTAAGTATCATTGATAACCTGTCCTCAATGCAACACAACACGCTTTCTACCCAATCGTTAATATCATTATTGAGGAAAAAACTATGATTCTGGTAACAGGTGCAACTGGTCAACTGGGCCGTCTGGTGATTGAACAACTGCTTAAAACTGAAGTTCCTGAGTCCATCATCGCGGCAGTACGCTCTCCTGAAAAGGCAGCAGATCTGGCTGAGAAAGGCGTTAAGGTTCGCGCGATGGATTACACCAACCCGGCCAGTATTCAGACCGCTCTTAAGGGTACTGAGAAAATGCTGCTGATCTCCTCCAGCGAAGTGGGTCAGCGATTCCCGCAGCACAAAAACGTCATTGATGCAGCAAAAGCTGAGGGCGTTTCTCTGCTAGCTTACACCAGTATTCTGAATGCCAAAGAGAGCAATCTGGGACTGGCAGCAGAGCACGTACAAACTGAAGCGGCTCTGGCTGAATCCGGTATGCCTCATGTTCTGCTACGTAACGGCTGGTACACAGAGAACTATCTGGCCAGCATTCCGCCAGCACTGGAGTTTGGTGCCTTTATCGGCTCAGCTAAAGAAGGCCGTATCGCTTCTGCCGGTCGGATCGATTACGCAGCTGCCGCCGCTACGGTGCTGACCAGCGAAGGTCATGCAGGCAAGGTTTACGAACTGGCGGGTGATGAGAGCTACACCCTGACCGAGCTGGTTGCCGAGCTGAACAAACAAACAGACAAGTCTGTTGTTTATCAGGATTTGCCAGAAGCAGAGTTTGCGGCAGCTCTTAAAGGTGCAGGTTTACCAGACGGTCTGGCGGATATGCTGGCGGATTCTGATGCCGCTGCAGCTGAAGGCGGTCTGTTTGATAACAGCAAAACCCTGAGCCAGCTAATCGGTCGCCCGACGACATCACTGGCCAACCTAATGGCCGATGCTCTAAAGGCTTAACACTAATCGTTAAAGGCTTAATCTTAAGCGCTATCAGTTATGCTCCCTACGTGTGACGGATCTGCCCATCCGCCATACGCAGGAACAGAAACAAAACAGCCCGCAACTGCGGGCTGTCTCATTTTTCCTGAAGCTCACGGCTCATCTGGGCTGCAGACTTGCGACCTTCTCGTTTATCTGCTCTTCGGTCAGTACACTCCGATGCAGCCCAACCTGTTCACCCTGGGCGTTATAAAACAGGGTAGTCGGCAGTGCCATACTGGCGGTCACCTGCGCCAGCTGAGTTTTGCTGTCTAACAGAACATTACTCAGGGTCAGCCCCGCATTAGCCATAAAAGCATTAACGGTTTCGGTATGCTCGCCCTGATTGACAAAAACAAAGGTGATCCCGGGATTATCCTTCTGCGCCTGTTCAAACAAAGGCATCTCACGAATACAGGGCGGGCACCAGGTTGCCCACAAATTGACGACCATAGGTTTTCCCTCTGCTATCTGATCCAGTGTCACCATCTCACCGGTGAGGGTTTGCAGCTTAACATCCGGCCGTGCACCGGATTTATGTTCCATCAGGGCGATCAGAGCGGCCATCGCAGCCATAATCAGCACCACCGCAAGCCCAACCCAAAGCAGTGGCTTTATAAAACGTTTCATCTTGATCACCCTTAATCAGCGATGGCGCTGATAATACTCAAGCAGTTTCCGGGACTGCTGATAGTTATATTGACGGACAATTTTTTGCGAAAAGAAAAGCTGAGGCAACTCATACAGCAGCATAAAAGCCAGCAGAATCAGCAGCCAGACATAACCCAATAACCAGCCCAGAATTGCAATACACAACAGGCTGAACTCCAGCGCAAACAGCCGGTATTTTCTCAGATAAAGATGATGAAATCCCCCGAGAAAGAGCCAGTTGAGTGCCGCATAGGTATCCGGGTCTTTCAGACAGGCGGACTGCTCACGATAAAAGTCGCGGCGCTGCTCATCCCCCAGCGCATTGATCTGCTGACGTAAGGCTTCATCCTGATCATCCAGCTCCTGCCAGGATTGTCGTATTGCCATCAGGGCACCTCGTCTCTGATTTTGTCCACCAGATCCGGCTGATTGCAACGCCGGATACGTGACAGACCCAGCCGCCAGCCCCGAACAACACCATAACGCTCGATGGACTGACGGGTATACTCCGAACAACTCGGCTCAAAATTGCACTCGATATTCAGCAGACGCTTTGAGCCGCCACGGCGCTGATATCCGCGAATAAGCCATAAAGAGCACTTCTTAAACCATAAAGAGCACATCTGCAGCACGCTTAACGCCCCAGCGTCATAATGACCGCTTCACGGTTCCAGAACAGCAGGAAGCGTTTGCGCTCCACCACCTGAAACACCAGCTGCCAGCCATCCTGCGCGTAGCGGTTCAGCGCCGCCTCCATTTTCTGAATCGGCAAACCACTGGCACCGAGAAAAATCGTGCCGCAGCCACCTTCAACAATATGAACGACTTTATATTCCTTAAATGTTGCCATCTTGGCTCTCCCGTAGATGTTGTCTGGTCAGTTATCAATCTTCGTTCAGTGGGGAAACACCTTGTCCAGTGTGTAGACTTCCGGCTGAACGGCTTCGGACTGAACGGTCTCGGCCGGTTGCAGACTGACCTGCAGCATCTTCTCTGCAACCTGATCACCCCGAATAGGCCAGTAACGGCGTAAACCCGGTAACCAGCAAAGAGCGGGCATCAGCCATCGGGCAAGGGTTTCCCCCAAACGAAAATCAGGACGCTCCCCTAACAGCAATGAGGGCTGAAATACCGAGATCCGTTTAAAGGGTAAGTCCGCAATCTGCGCTTCCAGCTCGCCCTTCATCTTCAGGTATGAACTGGCGCTTTTGCCATTAGCGCCACTTGAGGACACCAACAGATAGTGAGACACCCCATTGGCAGAAGCGTTCTGAGCAGCCTGCAGCTGGTAGTCCAGATCCACCCGACGCTGAGCCGATACCGAACCCGCCTGTTTCAGCGTGGTGCCCAGACATGAAAACAGGCAATCCCCCTGAAACAGATGACGGGCGCTATCCAGCTGCTCAAAATCCACCACATGATTGATCACCTTACGGGCGTTCTCATCCGCCACGGAGGCCATATCGGGACGCCGAGTCACCGTCACCACCTGATCAAAGGCCTCACTGGCAGCCAGTTTCGTCACCAAAGCCCTGCCCACAACACCGGTTGCACCGATCACTATCGCTGTTTTGCCCATACATCCCCTTCACGTATTAAGCTGATGAAACAGGGACAGCCTGACAGAGAAAAGGTTTAGCCCCAAGCTCTGATATCTGATCAGCTGAGAGTTACCCTGATTGAAAAACACCCGCCACAAAAAAGGGGCAGCAGCCTGAAAAGCCATGCCCCAAATGGGTCAAATCCATAAAGCGATTAAGCAGAGATCAATCAGTCCGGCAGAGGTTCAGACCTCAACCCCTGCACGACGGAGTAGCCGGAAACCAGCACCACCAGCATAAAGGGAACACCTGTAATCAACACCGCAGCCTGCAGCGCCGTCAGACCGCCACCCAACAGCAGGCCAATGGCAATGGCCGCCTCGACCACCACCCAGAAAATACGCTGGGTTCGTGGGGCACTGACTTTCCCCCCGGAGGTGATGGAGTCGATCACCAGAGATCCGGAATCTGCCGAGGTAATAAAGAAAACCATCACCAGCACAATGCCGATCAGAGAGGTAATAGAAGCCCAGGGCAATTCCGCCAGCATCGCAAACAGCTGCAGTTCCAGAGCCGCGTTTTGCGCTCCCTGATACCCTTCTGACAGTTGCCAGATCGCGGTTTCACCAAAGGCGCTCATCCAGATCACAGACACCAGAGTCGGCACCAGCAACACGGCGGTCAGAAACTCTCTCACGGTGCGGCCACGGGAAACACGGGCGATAAACATGCCGACAAATGGCGACCAGCTCACCCACCACGCCCAGTAGAAGGCCGTCCAGCCATGGATAAAGCCTTCGTCCGGACGATTAAACGGATTCGACAACGCAGGCAGCTGATACAGATAGCCCAGCAGGTTGTCCGCAGCACCGGACAGAATAATCAGTGTCGGCCCCATCAGAATCACAAACAGCATCAGGGCAAAGGCCAGCCCCATATTGACCTGAGACACCCGACGCACCCCTTTCTCAACACCGGCGACCACTGATAACAGAGTCACAGCGGTAATACCCAGAACCAGAAAGACCATGGTGGTGCTGTTATTGGGAAAACCAAACAGAGCATTAAGACCTGCTGCAGCCTGAGAAGCCCCCAGCCCCAGCGAGGTCGCCAACCCGAAAAGAGTAGCAAATACTGCCAGCACATCGATCAGATGACCCGGCCAACCCCAGATACGCTCACCCAGTACCGGGTAAAACACCGAGCGCATGGTTAGCGGCAAGCCCTTGTTGAAAGAGAACAGTGCCAATGCCAGTGCCATAATGGCGTAGGTGCCCCAAGGGTGTAATCCCCAGTGGAAGATGGTGGTCGCCATACTCAGCGACAGCGCCGCCTCATCACTGGCCAGCTTTTGTCCAAGTGGGCCGGATGTACCGGAGCGCAGATCACCAAAATAGGTCAGGGGTTCAGATACGCCATAGAACATCAGTCCCACGCCCATACCCGCAGCAAACAGCATGGCAAACCAACCCAGATAGCTGAAATCCGGCTTGGCTTCAGTACCACCCAATCGCACCCGACCTAACGGCGATGCGATCAGAGCCAGAGCCAACAGCACAAACAGGTTGGTGGACATCATAAAGGCCCAGCTCAGGTTACTGGTCAGGTAAGCCCGGATCCCGCCAAAAAAAGGCCCCATCACATCCGGCAGCGCCAGCGTAATGGTGGTAAAGGTCAGGATAACCACTGATGACCAAAGGAACACTTTACTGTGCAGATCCACCTCCAGCCCGAAAAAACCGGAGGTGATATTGTCCTGACCGATCACATAATCGGTGTCGATCAGATTGGAATGTCCATCAGGGGACGGAATACTTTCTTCTGAGGATGAAACAGATGGGGCAGCCGCGCTGAGAGCGGTCGCTTCCAGTCGGTTCGTTGCTTGATTCATGGTGTACCTGTCAGCTGAATACGTTCAGTTGTTCAGAGGCGATAAGAAAACCGCCTGACGTGTAAAGCGCGCATTCTGCCTATGGCAAAGCCATCATGGAAACGAAGAGTTCTGATAAAGTCATCACGATTCGTGATACCCTGCCCGCGGCCTTTAAATCGCAACAACCTAACTGCTGTAACCGATGCCTTTATGATGAATTCGACTCAACGCCCTATCGACCTTGTGCTGCTGAAAACCTTTGTTGCGGTAGTAGATAAAGGCGGCTTTACCGCCGCCGCACAACATCTGCATCTGGCACAATCCACCATCAGTGCACACATTAAACGGCTGGAAGGCCTGCTGGAACGCCCCCTGCTACAGCGTAATCAACAGGCCGCACAGCCCACGGCCGCCGGAGAACGCCTGCTGGCACACGCTCGTATCATGCTGCGGCAGAACGCGCTGGCGTGGCAGGATCTGCTGGATCAGCGTCTGGCAGGTGTGGTTCGGCTGGGCATACCGGAGGACTACCTCAGCTATCTGCCGCTGGCTTTGTCAGACTTTGAGGGGCGCTTCCCGGATGTAGAGCTGGAGGTACACTGCGGTCTGAGTGTTGATCTGGTTCAGCAGGTAAAAACCGGGGCGCTGGATCTGGCGATCACCACGCGTCAGCCCCGCAGCCCCGGTGGAGAGGTCATTAGACGGGAACCTATGGCGTGGGTAGGCGCAGCGGGGTTCGATACTCATCGGCGGTCGCCCCTGCCACTGGCGCTGTCCAAAGAGGGCGTTTGTATCTTTCGGGAACATACACTGGCAAGTCTTGATGCCGCCGCAATCGACTGGCGCATCGCCTATACCAGCACCAGCCTGTCGGGCCTCTCGTCAGCGGTTAAAGCGGGACTGGCTATTACCGTACTGACACCCTCAATGCTGGCGCCGGATATGCGCATTCTGGGCACCGATGAGGGCCTTCCGGAGCTGCCCTATATCGAGATCGCTCTGCACCGAAACGCCAAACGTGCCACAGAAGCCACCGAGCAACTGGCGATGCAGCTGCATACCTACATTGAGCGCCACGGTCACAAAAGAACCCTAACCGGGGAACCCTAACGCCAGAGACAACACCACTTAGTCTGATGCCCGCATCTGAGGTTGACGGAAAAACAGCAGTGCCGTGACCAACGCCAGCGCGATAACCCCGTAACAGAAGATGCTGACGGCGATATCCAGCCCCCAGTGATCCGCGACCCAGCCCACACCCAGCACGGGCAGCATACTGCCCACATACCCCAGAACCAGATAGGTGGAAAGCAGGCCAGAATGATTATGGGGCTGAGCGATTCGACTGACCATATTCATACCAGAAAGCAAGGTCATGCCATGTCCCGCAGCCGTAATCAGCAAACCAACAGCCAGAATCCAGGGTGAGCCACGCTCCAGATTCAGAAGCAACAGCACACAGCAAAGAGCAAGCAGTAATAAGCCTGAAGCCCCGCACCAGTGGACTGGCAGGCGGCGCGTCATCAACTGTGCAGCAGAGGACAGAAACAGAATCACAGCAATGGAGATCCCGCTGATAAAAGGCCCTTTCCAATCGATCATCTGTTCCAGAAATAAGGGCGACATAGAGGCATAAAGACCGAAGACGCCAAAGGCCAGAAAAGCACAGGCATTGGTCAGCATAAATGCCAGGGTATGCTCACGCTCTGGCCAGATAAGCTTCGGCACCCAGGCTCTGCCCGCGCTTTTGCCTTTAGGTTTAGTCAGGATTTCATGGGGGGGTAAATCAAGACGTTGCAATGCAATAAGGCCGATCGCAGAAAGAGCCATAGTGGGTAAGTAGGCCGTGATCAGCGGATTGGACAGCCACTGACCGATAATCCCACCAACCAATGGCCCGAGACCGAAGCCAAACGCAATCAGAACACCACTCATAGAAGCGGCACGATTGGGATGTGCACCTGTCGCTAACTGGCGTAATCCAACCGAAGCTGAAGTCGTCATCAGACTGGAAGCAACACCGACAATAAAACGTGCCAGATTGAGGCTCAGGGTATCCCAAGCGATCATGGTTAAGCCGGTTCCCACAAAGACCAACGCCAGCGACAACTGCATCACCCGACGAAAACCGATTCGGTCAGAGAGCTGTCCCAAAAACAAAAGAGCAGCCAGCGCCCCTGCCATATAGATGACATAAATGACGGAAATATCGCTGGCTAACAGCGACCACTCACTTTTGTAGAGACCATAGAGCGGACTGATCAGTGCCGTACTCATCACACCGGCACACATGGCAAAACTGACCCAGAAAAACGGAGAGCGAATCGCTTTCATTAATAAAACCACGCACGGTGAATAGAAGATAAACAAAGGTAAAACAGAAAAACCGCCAAAGCTTTAAAGGCGATGACGGTAAGGGAAAAAAGATCAAGGATCAGATTTCAGCTTAGGGAAGCATCTGATTGATCACCAGAAAAATAAATAAACAGGGCCGGGGTTATCGTTTAATATTTGTCGGTAGTGACCGCCACCTGGCACTGCGGTGACAACATACAAACAAAAGCTACTGGCTCAACAAACTGACTTTCAGACACCTAGAGCTTCTTGGACAATCTCAGCCTTGAGTCGTTCCTTAGCGTACATCTTCTTTAAGCGGCGGTTTTCCTCTCCCAGCTCCTTCATGCGGGCCATCAAAGAGGCATCCATCCCGCCATATTTTGCCCGCCATTTATAAAAGGAGGCGAAACTCATGCCGTGCTCGCGGCAGAACTCAGGAATGGAGGTACCAGCTTCGGCTTGTTTCAAAAATCGCCCTAATCTGGCTATCGGTATAACGTAACTTTTTCATGCAGAGTCTCCTGCTATAGATTGCGGGAAGATTCTACTTTTGAGCACCACTACTTTCCGGAGGGATTACAAGTCATCAGAGCGATGGACGCATCCGGTGTAAAACTGAAACCTGACGCTGTCGCAGCTGAGCATCCACTTCGAAGGACGAATCGACGGTTACGTGGATCTGTAAGTAATGGGTGACATAGAACTATGAACACACTCTTGGCTTTGGTGGCTAAGCAGATCATCCAAAACCCTGCCCGCTGCATAGTGATATAAAGCTCTTACATAATTTTTCAACTCAGCATCTATGGCATTTTAATTGGCATTATTTTCAATCCCCAATATGCAGCCCGAACCACATAGGCCCGAGCTGCTAGACTTACACAATACTCAAAGAAGCTTTCTGGCTTCAGATTTCTTTAATATTAATTTGAACAGTGTAGCGGTTATCTTCCCCCTTTAAGGCGTTGATACCGATGTCAGCAGCCACCCCATCCTTGGCGTAATTGAGTTTCTCTTTGCCTGAAGTGTCTGCCATTTTCTTAAAGATATCTTTGTAAGAGTCTGACTGCTTACCCGCCAATAGGTTGATGGTATTGCCCGCTACCCAAGGAACGTCAATGGAAGCAAATAATGGTGTGTTGGAGTTACTATTTTTTTCCATCATCAGCAACGCCTCGAAACCTTCCATGAAGGTACTGTCATTCTCGAAGCCGAAAGCTACCCCGTGTACAACTTTTGAAGTCACTTCAAACTCGAGGCCATCGACGGTAACCCACGTACCCACCTCAGTCACTCCCGGCAACAAATAAGGCACATTCGCCGAACTCTCTTGAATATTAATAGGAATATTGCCTAAATATGGAGTACTCACCCTGACCTTGATATCCGAGAAGTTGTAGAGATAGACCGATGCTCGTTGTTTTTTGAAAATGAATGGAAACACAAAGTAAGAAATAATAAAGAATATAACTAATGTAATAATAAAGTTACTAGCCCCAGCTAAGAAACGAGCACCTCTAGATCCTGACGACATCCAAGAAGTGAATTTCACATACCAAATATCTTGAGTCATAGCGGCTTGCAGACCACGTGCTTCTGCCATTGTAAGCGCCCGAGTGACACCTCTCTTGACCAGATAAGTACACAGTTCAGCAATCCCCTTTGTCAGTATTTTCGTCACAGCCTTAGAAAGAGCCCATATGGCCTCTCCCACGAGATAATTTTCTCCGAAGAAAATAACATTCTGCCAGAAAGTTCTACCACCACTAGTAAACTTGATGACTGCTTCGACAGCTTTACTATAATCCTCGTCAGGATTATTCATCTTGGCATCCAGCCAAGCCTTCTCGGCAGCACGGCTAAGCTTTTGCTGTTGCAAAACGGTGATACTAGCACCTCCTCGCTTACAGATGCGTATTTCGGTGCCGTCCTTCATGATGCCATTAATCCAATAATGCTGCTGATCATCTTTTGGGATTTCCCCTAGCCATCGGATCATCTCGGCCATATCTTTGTCCGCAGCTGATTGGTCACTGCCAAAACGACCTAAAGGCTGACCACCGTTCGCAAGCTGCTCCAATTCTTTCACCTGATCATCCGTTAGAACCTGATAGTTACCTATAGGCATCATCTCAACAGGCGTTTCATCTGTCTCTTCTACCACCAACTTGATATCAGGCAGATCCATCTGCTTTTCGTTAGAGACGTTTCTAGCGCTCGTATCTGTGTACTGCACATAGTTAAGTAAAGAGTCTGGACAATTGATGTACTGAAACTTTCCAGTTTGCTCATCCAACTTTTCTTTCAAAGAACCGCAGGCATGGAAGAAAGTACGATAGAATTCATGCTGTAAGGTGACGTGGCCATCCTCTCTTCGCAAAATAAAAATGCAGTCAGCGGGGGCGTAGTCCTTAACGAACAGGCCATCGTGATTAAGGTAGTCTAAGGTTTCAGGATGGCGAATACGAACGAGTTTAATGTCTAACATTATGATTTCCTTATGCTTATTACTCTGCTCTAAATGAACACTAACGTTTAGTCATAGTTTTATATCCGGGGCATCTAAAGAGCTGATACAACCGGAATATTAACGATAATAGTTGAGAGACATAACCCTCCCTATCAAATATACGATTCAATTGATTTAAATCAATAAAGATTTAGGAAAGATGCTGAGATATCCCCATAAATTTAAGCATAACCTTGCTTCCTTCTCTTTAGTTGCTGAGTGAGTTATTTGATGCTATCCGCCAGTTTTTTGATATCTGCAGACGAGTCACTAAAGCCTGTTTTCCAAGATAGGAGTGAGACAAGACTCTTCGCTTGCGTATCGTATTCACCAAGAAACAATTCGCATGATCTGCCAACTTTAATTGCATGCGTTTCTATGTTTTTTTACTCCTTAGCGGCAAATTCTGAGTGCAACACCTAATCCAATATAGGATAAGGTATTGT
>NZ_CEYNZH010000051.1:0-26415 GCF_982874595.1 Oceanospirillum sp.
AATGCCGTCACATCAGTGCAATAGCGTGTTGCGCTCAGAGTCTGCAACCGCCGAGTTTAAACAGCAAGGTTGGATCCAGTGCGGGGCGTCCGTTATCGGCACAATAGAGATCTTTGACCAGATCATGGATAAAACCGAAGTCGATGGTGGCTTCAATTTTACGGAGCAGGTGGTCATCGGGGACGAGTTCGTTGATACACACGAACTCCAATTCGGACTGGGTTGGGGCTTTGTCTTTTAGCATGTTGCTATTATAAAAAGTCCCCGCACGATGGCGAGGACTTTGTCAGCAGTCTGAAAACATGAAAGTTCTGTATTTATTTATTTCTCAGGTTATTTCCAGTTATGATGAGTCCCCCTTTGGTCGGTCTATTTATGAGAAGTCATTCTCTAGTCTTGAAGATAAACTATCCAAATTGACTATATGGGATTGAAGCAATATCATCTCCTTTGAGGCGTCAGAACCTCTTGCTACAACCGGACACACCCAACCCCGAAAGTGTTGGTTTTTTTGTGCCCGCAATTTGACAAAATCCTTACCCGAATTGCGCCTATGGTGCGCCTTTTAGGTCGGGAGGGCGACGAATAAAAGACCCGTAAGGGGAATAAGTCCGCGGTCGTTGTAGCCGTTCTGAACCTCCCGACACCCATCTCAGAAGTGGGTGATTTCAGAGAAAATACAACGGAGGCCAATCCTATGGCTGCTCAACTCTCGATCTTTTCAGAAAACATCCGTTCAGCGGATGGCTTGTACTCCCTCAATGATTTGCACAAAGCCAGCGGCGGACTTAATAAGCACAGCCCTCGCTATTGGACGACCAACGAACAGACTAAAGAATTAATTGCCGAAATTGAAAAAGACGGAATTCCGTCTATTTCACAGAAGCCGCGCCTTGGTACATGGGTTTGTCGGGAATTGGTGTTTTCTTATGCTATGTGGGTCAGTCCTAAGTTCCACCTGCATGTGATCCGTGCCTTTGATCAAATGGTCAATCAGCCCAAACCCCAACAGGTCATCGGCTCTGAAGGCATGCGCTGCCTGTCCGCCCTGATCAAGGGTAAAACCTCTCATCTGACTGGCCGTGAACAAAAGTCCGCTTCAACCCGTCTCTGGAACCAACTGCATACGGCGTTTGATGTCTGCTCCGGTATGGATATACCGGAAGACCAATTCAACGACGCCAGAACCTTTATCGCCAGCTACGCCATCGAGGGTGAATACCTGGCCCGTGAAGAACAGCGGGGAGATGAGGGCTATCACTATCAGGAGTATGGCCGCTACTTCGCAGACGGACGGGCGATTCTGGATGAGCTGGACAAGTACGTCCCCGGAGACGCCAAAACCCTGCTGAAACAGCTGGATAATGTCCTGCTCTGCAGCTGGACTCACATGGATGAAAGCCTATCCAGACTGAAGGTGATCACCGCCGGATTAGAGAAGTGGCGCGGCCCACGATCCAACCTGCAGCACCCGTTTGCTCAGGTACGGTAAGCACAAAGAATAGACCCGCCGAAAGGCGGGTTGTTGCTTGTGTCGCGGATCGGGGAAAGGCTTATGACAGCAGGCTTGGGTAGCCGCCTAAGTCCGGGCGAATATTGTGGGTCAGAAAAACACTTTCGGTGTCGCCATCTAAAATGGCAACCAAATCCCAGCTGTTACTGATGCAATCCAGTATGACCATTTCAATGTTATTGCTTTTAATCTCAAGACGATAAATGCCGGTATCCGCATCGCATACCGTGTTGATGCCTAGTATGGCCTTGAATTCCTGCAGCAACCCTATGCTGACATCGGTGAGAATCAAAGTGCTCATTATCTGAACTCCCTATCAGTACCAAGCGGTTAGATTCCAGAAAAACCTTAGCGTTAAGCTGTGCTAAATCGGGTAAAGATAAACTGTAGCGATATGATGCAAAACTTAACAGTTTGTTAACTTAGCTACTATAGCTCAAAAATATGACCGCAAATCTGACAAAAATGCATTTTTTGCATAGGATTTATTAATCAATACAAAATTAATGGTTAATTTTAGTTTGGTTTGATGGCTTTGGTGAGGCGCTGTCGCTGGCAGTGGAGATTTTTCTGTTGAAGGACAGATGCAAAAGCAAGAAGAATGGGCTTAGGTGACAGAGGACAGTTGGCTTAGTGTTTGAGGGATTTTTTCTCCTTATTGGTTTTTTTTTACGATGGATTAGGAGTTGGTTGTAGATGTATGGCATTTGCTTTTTCCGGTAGGTTTTCAAGGGTAATTTTTTGTCTGTTTTAAACGCTATAAAGCAAGATCTGTACATATCCCTTTCTCTTTGCAAACGGATTTAACGTTCCATTACAAACAAATCATCAACTTTTGATTAATTAACCGCTAACCTCTAAGTCAAAGTTCAAGTCAGTGAAATCTGAGGTGATGAGATGAAACCTGAAAACGTTGGCAAGCCTGAAAACGTTGGCAAGCCCGAGAACACCGGAAAACCCGATTGGGCTGGTGTTTCAGACAAGGCTAAAAATAAGTTAGATAAAATGAGTATTTCGCTGGATGAGGCTCGTGATTATCTTTTGGGTAATGTCGAAAATCCCCTCGCGATCCTCAGCGTTATTCGGGATTATAAATTTAGCAAGCAGGATGTTGCTGAGATTGTTGGCGGTATTACTGAAGACGATGTAGAAGGATATTTCGCGGATCATGACATTGATGTCACCGATATAGGCGAAGAAACAGTTGAAGATTCTGATGATGGGGCTTCAGTTGATGAAGAGCCTTCAGAGGGTGATGATTCAGGTGATGACACGTCTTCTGAAGATCAGGGTAAGCCAGTCCATACAGGTGGTAAACCCGATTCACCTCCGGGCCACGCTGTGCGTGATTATGTTCATTCCAAGCTTGATAACCAGGGAATAACGATCAAATTTGCACGGGATTATCTGCTTGAGCATATTGATACCCCTAAGCTGGTCGCCAGTGTTGTCCGTGAGTTTGATCTGACCAAGCAGGATATTGTGGATATCGTCGGCGGTATTACTGTGGAAGATGTTGACCAGTACTTTAGAGATCACGGTATCGACCCTGACACATGGCAAGATCAGGACTCTGCTGATGACTCAACAGACGATACCACCGGTGATTCAACAGACGATACCACGGGTGATTCAGCAGACGATACCACGGGTGATTCAGCAGACGATACCACCGGTGATTCAGCAGATGACACTACGGGTGATGCGGCTGATGATGGCGTAACCCAGACGGTTGCCCGGTCAACTGCAAGCCACTCAACGGCTGATGAAAATAATGAAGTCAGTGACGTTACCCTGAAAGCATTGGCGAATCTGGGCGTTTCTTTAGATGAAGCAAAAGACTTCCTGATGGAAAATCTGGATAGTCCTGAAAGCATTCTTTCGGTAACCGAAGAAAATGGTCTGAACTATGGGATGATTGCTGAAATTTTCGGTGATGTGACTGCAGAAGATGTGAATCACTTCTTCGCGGGGCATGAAGAAGGCGATCTGGATCTTATTGGTATCTCAGAAGTTGCGGTGGCTGATTTTCTGATGGCTTAAACATCTGCCTCTCTCAAACGGCCTGATATCTTCGCGATATTCAGGCCGTTTTTTCTGCGAATTGAGGCAGGCCCTTACCCGGAACCTCCCCCATTCAAAGACTCTATTTCTCAGTATCCTGAAAATCAGTGCACCATTATTGTACCAGTGTGCTGTAACTCTATTGTTTTATAAGCTTTTAATTCCAATCCATCATCGGAGCATTCGAATTTGAATTAAGGCTACGCATTAAGAGCACAGCGCCTCACACGGTACGCCATCTTTATCCCGATCAAGTCGTGTATTCCCGCAGACCAGTGCGGCCTGCGCCTGTTCACAGCTGGTCATCTTCCCACAGGTGCGGGGCAGGGAATGACAACTCAGGCTGTTGCTGGTCGATACTGGAGCTGAGGTTTTGACCAGTACTGCTTTCACGCCCTGCAGCTTTTCAATGCGCCGTTTACGTTTCCGCTCCCAATCCGATTCCGGGTCCTGTCGGTTCCAGGCTTCCAGCAGCTGTCGTTGTTGTCGACTGATCTGCAGGCCGTAGGTATCCCGCATATAGAAATAGATACGGGCGATATCGCCACGCACATTTTCTGGTGGCTCAGCCGTTTTCCCTTTGAAATTGACTTCGAAATCACAGCGGCCATAGGCGCGGGGTTCACCGGGGATCATGCCGAACTTGTAGTTGCTGCGATCGCCGTTCAGCTCACCAACGGCAGGTACCAGATTCATCAGGTCCGCTTCCATCGCTGAGAACTTAGGATCATTGCGGGTGCAGTTCTTCCGGCCACCGTTTTGCCAGCACTGCAGTTGATGACCAAAGTGCCATGCGGGTACTACATGCTCCCATTCAATCCGGGAGCCGCGTTTGGCCTGTTTACGGGGAGAGTAGCCGCAGCTTTCCCAGTCCGGCACCAGTTTCTTTCCCTGGTAGTTGTAGTCACAGCTACAGTAGAAAGAGGTCTCTTGTCCCCGATACACTTTAACCGCGTCTTTTTTAGCGGCTGAGAAGTTTGGGGCGGCAATAGCAGAAAATGACAGCAGAATACTGGCACTTAAGAAAATGCAGGTATTTAAGAAAAGGAATCTCACAGTTTGCTCCTAAGCGGAGAGATTCCTTTCCCGTGGCTTTATACAAAGAATTGGCGGCCAAGGATAAGGCTTAACCCTATGAAATTAAAGCACTTTTAATGGGTTGGGTGATGAGTAATCTGAGCCAAGGTTAGCGCGTGCCAATTGCTTGGGGTTAACTTAATTCACGGTGCTCTTTGGTCAGGTACATCGCCATGCTAAAAGAGCTACGGCTAACCAGCATTGATAGCACGAAGGCTATGGGCCAAGCGGTAATAAAGTGTTCTGCCCAGGTTTTCAGCCATTCCATCGATAAACCCATGGGGATAAAGCTGAAGATGCCCGTCATCAGTAGGGCCATTTTAAAAGAGATGAGTAGTTGAGCGATGATAAGAGTGCGACGTTGCATAGAAGCCATCCAGTGTTACGGATGGTGCGGGAAGATTTATTTACCCAAGCACCATCCTTTATAAATAAAGGTTAGTGCCGCGGGTTCGCCGGGGTGGCGACTAAATCTTACTCTCCAATAGAGTTGGACAGCAAGGGCCGGAATAACCTGACCGGCCTCAATCTTTTCGACGCGATCATTCTAGTTTGATCCCCGTTATTGTCAATCGGCTTTACGCTAAATTTACACGAATGATATTAATTCCTATTTGCAATGGTGAGTGTTTCTCAATATCATGCAGGCATAAGTGACGTCTTTTCACCCTTCGATTGCACAACACGGATCTGCCTATGTCTTTTTCCCGCTATCTGCTTAAGGCCATTGGTGCGCCGGTCTTTATGGCGAGTACTGTTTTTTTCGGGTTGTTATTGGTTTTGCCTAAAGCCCATGCCGCTGATGCTTTGGCTGTCAGTCCTGAATCTGCTTTAGAAAAAAGTCTTGAAAGTGTCCGGGCGTCTCATCGGTCTGGTGCCCAAACTCAGATGAAGGTTGATGACCTGTCTGCCGACAGTCGCGCTTTGTATCAGGAATATCAGCAAGTCTTGCGGCAGGCGGAAACGACAGAAGCCTATAACCGCCAGCTGAGCCGATTGATCAATAGTCAGCAGAAGGAGCTGGGTAGTATCGATCGCCAGATTCAGTCTCTTGAGGAAACTGACCGCTCTCTGTTGCCAATGTTGGTGCGTATGGTTGCAACATTAGACCGTTTTGTGGCTCAGGATCAGCCTTTTTTGCTGGCTGAGCGCAAGCAGCGTATAGCCCGGTTAGAGTCACTGCTGGACCGTGCGGATGTCAGCCTTGCTGAGAAGTACCGCCAGATTCTTGAGGCTTATCAGGTCGAGGCGGACTATGGTCGCAGTCTGGAAGCGTACGACGGTGATGTAATGACCGCAGAGGGAATGCGTCAGGTCACTTTCCTGCGTTTGGGCCGGGTTGCGCTTTACTATCAGTCTGCAAATGGTCGGGCTGGAGGTCTTTGGTTACCGCAACAACAGCGCTGGCAGGTGTTGGATGCCGATGATAACCGTGTACTGAAAAATGCCATCGCGATGGCCCGTCAGCAGATCGTGCCTGAACTATTGAATCTGCCACTACCGCTCTCTTCTGCGGCTCATTCCACGACTGATTCTGTTGTTACTTCTGAAGGTGATGTCTGATATGCGTTTTTTCCAATCTCTTTCCATCGCCCTTCTGATGCCGGTTATGACTTTTTCTTCAGCGGTTGCATCCAATGGGGGGGCGGGTCCGCAACAGCAACTGTTGGAAGAGGTACAAGGTTTTGTTGCTGAGGACCGACTTGAGCAACAAGCCCGCCTGCAGCAGTTTCTTCAGAATAAAGCGCAACAGGAAGCTCTGCTGAAAGCAGCCAAAACCCGCCTGCAGCGTGCCGATGCGGAGCAGGAGCGTCTTAAAGCCCTGTTTGACCGCAACGAACAGCAGCTGACCGAACTGGAAACCCTGCTAAAACAACGTACGGGGCAGTTAGGTGAAGTGTTTGGTGTGGTTAAAGAACAATCAGCCGAATTGAGTCAGCAACTTCAGGCTTCACTGGTTGGTGCTGAATTTGCGGATCGTGCCCAGTCTCTGAGTTTTGCCAGCGATAAAGCAGTGCCGACGCTGGCCCAGCTACAGACACTATGGTCTCAGCTGCAGCATGAGATGACCCATTCCGGCACGATCAGCCGTTTTAGTGCCGATGTCGCCGATACCGATGGTCGCATCGAACGCCAACCGGTGGTGCGTGTGGGGACCTTTAACGCGATTAATAACCACGGACAGTTTCTCGGCTGGCAGTCGGATCGACAGCAGTTGAGCGTGCTGGCCGGTCAGCCGGAGTCCTCACATCAGCAGCAGGCAGCCGAGTTTTTTGAGGCGGTTTCTGCGGGGCATCAGGGGAGCCGCCAGCACCTGCTGGTGGATATCAGTTCTGGGCAGCTGTTGGCTTTGATCGGCCAAAAGCCAGGCCTGATCGACCAGATTCGTCAGGGTGGCTCTGTAGGATACATTATTCTCGCACTGGGTATTATGGGGCTGCTGACGGCTGTTTATAAACTGGTCCGTCTGAATATGGTACGCCACCGGATTGCCCGTCAGCTGAAGGCTGAACAGGCCAGTGAAGACAATCCTCTGGGGCGGGTGTTGCTTGCCTGCCAGCAGAAACTGCAGCAGATAAAAGACCCGTCGGTCACCAGAGAAAACCTGTCTGACAACTTGAACAGTACGCTGGATGAAGCCTTGCTGAAAGAGTTGCCGGCATTGGAGTCCGGTCAGTCGATGCTGAAGTTACTGGCGGCAGCGGCTCCTTTGCTCGGTCTTTTAGGGACGGTAACCGGCATGATTGGCACCTTCCAGAGTATTACCTTGTTTGGTACCAGTGACCCCAAGCTGATGGCTGGTGGCATATCTCAGGCTCTGATCACCACGGTTTTTGGTCTTGTGGTAGCGATTCCGATGTTGTTCAGTCACGGCCTGTTAAGCAGTCAGAGTCGCGCGTTACTGATGATTCTGCAGGAGAAAAGCCTGGCACAGCTCAATCAGCTGACCATCTGGCAGCCTTCTGTTGCGTCCAAAAAGGTGAGTAACGAGAAGCCTGTTTCAGAAGCCACGGCAGGATAATCATGGCTGAGGTTTGGTTTTATCTGCAGCCGTTTTTTGATTTCGACGCTTATCGGTTGACGCTGGATCAGTTTCTGCAGGCCGGAGGCTGGGTGATGCAGGTTATCGTGCTGCTTTGTCTGCTGCTGTTCAGCCTTTTAGCAGAGCGTTACTGGTTTTGTTTGCGTGGCTATCGTGAGCTGTACCGGCAGCAGATTGCGCATGAACGACAGTTGCAGCGGGCACAGCACCCGCTGGGCGTGCCCGAGGTGCCGCTGAGTCTTCTCCGTATTCAGAGAGACCCTTTGCTACGCAGTTTGATCTGTGATCTGAAGCTGGCGCTGAATGAGCGTCTGGGGATGATCCGCAGTCTGATCGCCCTTTGTCCCTTGTTGGGCCTGCTGGGCACAGTCTCCGGCATGATTCAGGTCTTTGATGTACTGGCGGTCAGCGGAACCGGTAATCCCCGGCTGATGGCGGCGGGGATCGCCAGTGCCACCCTGCCGACATTGGCGGGTATGGCGGTGTCAGTAACCGGGCTGTTGCTTTACAGCTACCTGAAAAGCTGGAGCGACCGAAAGCAGCAACAGTTGAACAGCCACCTGCTGCAGGATCTGCAGGGTTAATCACCGTTTCGTTACAGCGTTCTCTTTATCTTTACAGCGTTCTATTGAATAGACAGGTACGTGTTATGAGTCGTTTTCTTAGCCAGCAGCAGGATGAAGCCGCAATCGATATGACCCCCATGTTGGATGTGGTGTTTATCATGCTGATCTTTTTTATCGTCTCTACCTCCTTTGTGCGTGAGGCCGGTATTGACGTGAATCGCCCCTCGGCCAAAACCAGTGAAGGCCAGACTCAGAGTGCCGTTATGGTGGCCTTGTCACCGGATGGTGAGGTTTGGCTGGATCGTAAAGCAACGGATCTGCGTATGGTGCGCCCCACACTGGAACGCCTGCGTAGTGAACAACCGGGGCTGAGCGTTGTGGTACAGGCCGATAGCAAAAGTACCACTGGAGATCTGGTAAAACTGATCGACCAGCTGCGACTGGCTGGTGTGACCTACACGGTGGCGACCCGGGATGGCGAGTAATTCTCATCCCGCTTCTCGCCTGCGTGACCGCGTGGTGCCTTGGCTTGCTGTGCCCGTTGGTCTTCTGCTGACACTGGTGTTTTTTGTTCTGTTGGCTGAAATGGTTCAAATGGATCAGATGCAGGAACTGCCTAACGATGACCGTACCGACATCAGCCTCTTTATGCTTCCCGATGAAAGCGAAACTGAGGTGCGCAAACGAGCTCGCCCGGAACCACCGGAGCCTATGCCAGAGAAACCAGTCATGCCGAGTATCACTCAGCCGATGCAGAGCCTGGCGATGACTGAAGCACCAACGCCGGATCTGGATCTGCCGAATATCGCAGCGGAAAGCTCCTTCCAGTTGGATGTGGATCTGTCTCAGTTCCAGCCGGGTGAATCTGCCATTCAGATCGAAGAGAACCCCATGCCTCTTAGCCGGGTGAATCCGCGGTATCCCCGTAAAGCGCTGCGTCGTGGACTGGAGGGGCAGGTGATTTTGGAGTTTATCGTCGATGCCAATGGCGATGTGGTGGCGGACTCTATCAGGGTGATCAGTGCAAAACCGGAAGGTGTTTTTGACCGCACCAGTATTCGGGCCTTATCCCGCTGGCGTTTTCAGCCGAAAAAACAGGGTGGTCAGGCACAGCCCTTCAGAGCACGACAAACATTGATTTTTAAATTAGCGCAATAGCTGACCGGATTTGTCAGCAGTCATTCAGCCGTTAGTGAATTGAAACGCAAAAGGATAACGAGGGCAGCATCATGAACTTTCTTAACGGACAGGCGATTTGCCGCTGTGGTGTCAGCAGGGATGTTATTCGGAATATCAGCCGAAACCCTAATCGCGATGTGAGCACGCGCGGGTCCGGTGGTGATCAGGCCGGGAGGAATCATTGGTTACGCCAGTATCGCTCTGGTCTGCTTTTTCTTCTGATGCTGACCAGCAGTCTCACTTTTAGTGGTGCTCAGGCCGCGAATCTGACACCCGCAGAGTTTAAGCAGCTGCAGGCGATTCAGGCGTTGCAGACCGAAGCCCGCTGGCTGGAAGTGAAATCCTTGGTACAGGAGCAGCTGTCCTCCGGCGATAGCAGCAAGCAGCCGTCAAAGCTGATGCAGGCGATGCTCTGGCGTGCGTTGGCGCAGGCTGAGCTGCAGGATGCTGATTACCCCAAAGCCCTGACCGCCATTCGTAACGCCTGGCAACTGAAGCAACTGCCCGAGGCTGATCAGCTTAATCTGCAGGGCTTGCTGGCGCAGCTGATGATTCAGCAGGATGAATTAGATCAGGGCATAGTGCTGTTTGAGGATTGGCTGGCTAAAACACCGGAAGATCAGCGGCAACCGCGACATTATCTGACGCTGGCACAAGCCTACAGCCAGCAGGAAAGCTGGACAAAAGCCCTGCCCAATGCCGAAGAAGCGGTTCGTCGCCATGAGTCCGCACCGATTGCCTGGCTGGCACTGGTGGTAGGGCTGCATAGCCGACTGGAGCAGTGGCCGCAGGCGGTAAATGTGCAAAAGCGTATTCTGATTCAGGAACCCCGCGAGATGCGTCACTGGCGACAGCTGGCGATGCTGCAGTATCGCTTACCTACGGATGAGAGCAAACAGGCTGTTAATTCGGAAGCTGTCGCCAGCCTGCGCATCGCATGGCAGCAGCAGTTGTTTGATCGCGCCAACGACTATCAGCTGCTCAGTCAATGGCTGAATGCCAACGGCCAACCGTTAAAAGCCGCCCAGGTATTGGCCGATGCGCAACAGCAATCCGTCTTCGGGGAATTGTCTGATGAACAGCAGCTGGTGGTCGCTGAACAACTGTCAGGTCTTTGGTTACGGGCAAAGGCATGGGATAAAGCAGAGCAGAGCTTAGTGCTGGTAGCGCAACAGTACGCAGGGCAGAACAATGCAGAACGCACTACCGAGCTGTACAAACAGATTGCCCGCCTGCAGATGCAGCAGAAGAAATGGCAGGCGGCAGGTGAAACCCTGAATACCCTGCTGGCGGAGTATCCGGCAGATCCTGCAGAAGTCTTGTTACTGCAGGGCATCGTTCTGCTGCAGCAACAACAGGTGGAAGCTGCCGAGGGTAAATTCCAGTTGGCCGAGCAAACCGTTGATCCGGATTCCGACAAGTATGTCGGCAAAAATGCCCGCCAGTGGCTGAGGTATATTGAACAGATTAGGAGTTAAGGGGACAGGGCTTCCGCCCTCGTTACCTTGATATTAACTATCGGCAATCTCTGACCAGCGCAGGAAAAACAACAAATATGGATCTCGAATATCGAATACATCGTTGTCTGCATCCCACTCGACAATATTGTTATTAGCAGCGTCATTGGCAATATTAGCGGTATGATGGCAGGCATTGGTAATACTAGACCCACTCGGGGTGTTACCTCTGCAAAGAGATGCAATTCGATCTACTAGCGGGTGGTAGCGAAAGGTTAGACATGGTGGGTCTATTGATATAGCTTTTAGTAAAAATTGATAAACATCACCTTGCCACCCTAAATTAGAGATGTATGATTTTCTATCTGATCCCCTAGTTTTTGGACCTTCTAACATTTTGTTAGCAATAGAACTGTAGTCGGTGGAAGCAACTGTTCGTCTGCAGATTCTTTCTAAAAAATCCCTTTCGTAAACCATATCAATTGGATCATCAGGTCTGTCTCTAATCCCTTTCTCATAACATGCGTTTAAGCATAAATATTGCATTAACTGTGGTGATCCTGCAGCTTCTGCGCAAAGTTTGTCAATCAACTCATGTCGATAAACGATATTACCTTTATCAAAACCTTTGTACGCAATTTTTTTGAGGACTTCATCACCCCAATAGTCAAAATCAATTGAGAAGAAACGACCTCTTAAGTCAGGATTGCTTCTGATTACATCGTCAGAATGGTAGGGGACAGATGCGCATATGAACTTCACTCCTTGTCTTATAGCCTCTTTTATTTCTTGGGCTAATAAAGACTGGGCTTCACGTTCAATGTAGTGAAAATCATCAATGAAAATTACAAAATCACTACCAGCTAATTCGCGAATCAATAATTGAAGATAATCGATGGATATTTTTTCAGTAGTTGAACTTTGATTGGTGCTGCTGGTTGAAACACCCGCTTCACCTTTTCCTTTAACGACAAAGAGACTGCCTTCCGCAGTTATCTTGCCTGACATTGATCCTGTTGACGATGATCCCGACTGCTGTGTTCTTTGAATAGGAGTTCCAATAATATCGAAGACGCGCAACCATAAATCGCTTGTATCGCGGACGCCAGCACCGGTAACTTGAATAAGATTGTCTTTACCTAAAATATTTTCTACAAATACTGTTTTCCCTGATTTGGATGGTCCAGAGATTGAAACAAGCATTGATCCATCATCTAAAGTATCTATTAATTGCTGCTCTTTATCTTTCAAATGGTCATCAATATAAGTCCATGTAGGGAATCGACCCGGTGTAAAAATATCCTTTATCTTCATTTTATCTCCGAACAGCAGTGAAACCTTAGTAATTTATGTACTGGTTTTTGAATAACTAATAGCCTGATTCCTTGCTGGCGATATTGGCTTATCTTGCGTTTATAAATACCCTAGATTGTTGGACTGTATCTGATTTTATGTAAGATATATATAAGTCATAGGATAAAGTTCATTGCTTGCACCGGAAACACCACCACTTCATCCCCTTCCTGCCATGGCTCAAACTTGGTCATGGCCTGCCGAAACACCGAATGCTCTAACCAGTTCTGCAGCCATTGCTGCAGCTTCGGATAGGGCAGTGCGTAAAAGGTTTGCCGATCCACATGGGCAAACTGGCGAACAAAGGGCATGATGCCGATATCGGCGATGCTGATCTTGTCCCCCAGCAGATAAGGCTGCTCAGCCAGTAATCCCTCAAGCACCTGTAAGAACTCCTCGCCGTGCTGGCGATATTCCATCTGGCTCATCTCGGGGTGGCGGTCGGCGTATTTATAGCGATCCAGCCAATGTTTAAAGTCGCCATCGTTCTGATCCAGAAGCCCTGCTGCTAAAGAAAGATCCACATCCAGCAGTCCTACAGGATCGTTCTGCGCCAGTGCCCATTCCAGAATCTCGCGGCTCTCTTCAATCACACGGCCATCCGGCAGTTCCAGTACAGGAACCGTGCCCTTAGGGCTGATCGCCAGCATAGGCGCGGGTTTATTTTTCAGGACGATCTCCCGCAGTTCCACCTGTAATCCTGCAAATAACAGCCCGAGTCGGGCACGCATGGCGTAGGGGCAGCGACGAAAGGAATAGAGGCGGGGCAGAGTCATAACGGGCCTTATTTTTAGGAGATAGCTTCAATAAAAAGCCCCGGCAATGGACTGCCGGGGCTGACGGAGTAAACCCGGATGATAAATACGGATCAGCGGGTTTTAAAACGGCTGATCAGCTGGTTCAGATCACGTACTTCGTTCTGAATCTCTTCAGTAGCGCTAACCACCAGCTGAGAGTCAGAGCGGGTCTGCTCTGCTACGTTAGAGATGCTGACGATGCGTTGGTCAATATCGTCGGCTACCTGACTCTGCTCTTCTGCGGCAGTAGCGATCAGGGTGTTCATTGAGCTGATGGTATCAACGGCTCCGGCAATATGGGTCAGGGCTTCAGAGGCCTGTTCTGCCTGTTTGACACTGCTGTCAGCCAGTTTAGAGCTCTGCTGCATTGAGGTTACCGCGTTACGGGACTCGCTCTGCAGACGTTCGATAATTACGCGAATCTCTTCTGTGGACTCCTGCGTGCGCTGTGCCAGAGTACGGACTTCATCGGCAACCACGGCAAAGCCCCGGCCCTGTTCACCGGCTCGGGCAGCCTCAATGGCAGCGTTCAGTGCCAGCAGGTTGGTCTGCTCAGCGATGCCTGTGATCACTTCCAGAACTTTGCCGATCTCTTCTGATTCCGCTTCCAGCCGATCCAGTACGCCGGATGTGCTGTCCAGTTGTTTCGCCATGTCATGAATCTGATCCACGGCCGCCTGCACAACCGCCATACCGCTACGGGCTTCATTATCGGCTGTTTGAGCGGCTTCAGCAGCCTGAGATGCGTTCTGAGCCACTTCGTGTACGGTGGCGCTCATCTCGTTCATGGCGGTGGCCACCTGATCGATATCGTTGTACTGGCGAACCACGCCAGCTTCTGCATCGGCGGTCGCTTTGGTAACGCTCTCGCTATGTTCAGCGGTGCGGGCGACGGCATTTCGGGCGTTGTTTACCAGTTCAGAGACCTGGTCGATCATGGTGTTGTATGCGGCAAACATTTTACCGACTTCATTGTTGGTGTGATCGACGGTGAAGCGGTGAGTAAAGTCTCCACTGCCTACATGAGTGAGACGTTTCTGCAGGCGGGTGATGTTGTCCATCAACAGGCGCAGACCGAAGATACGACCCATCACCACCATAAAGACGATAAGAATGACGCAGATAAAGGCGGTCATCAGCTGGGTCTTCGTTTGCGAGCTGGACGCCTGAGTCATCATCACTACGGCTTTATTCATCTCGACCAGAATAACGGGAGATTCCTGATGAATTTTGCCAAGCAGGGCGTCATTGGGTTGGTCGGCGTATTGCAGCAGGGTTTGGCTGTAGTCGGCCCAAAGGGTTTCTACTTTTTTCATCTGGGCCAGAATCGCCTTGTCGGTGATTGGGTTCATGCTCTGAGCTTTGTTGCCGTTGATGATGTCTTTGTGGGAGCTTTCAAACAGCTGCATGGTTTTCTGCAGGGTGGATTTGTTTTCTACTTGAGCCGCGACCAGCAGAGCCTCTTTTGCCATCTTCTGACTCAGCATACGCTGACGTCCGGCAATATTAATGGTTTGCGGGTCGATCGCCATACTCAGATAAAGCGAAACACCTGAAGCGATTGCCAGCATGAAAATCAGAGCGTAGGAGAGCAGAAACTGGGCATTCAGGCTTTTGGCTCCAACGGCGGTCAGTACCGTATCGATCAGTCTGGCGAGTGAATTCAACATAAGGGGGTCATCCTTAAAATGATTTTATCCCGGAAGCTCTTGGGGAAAGAGCTGTTCGTTTTGGATTTTATTATTAAGAAAAATTTCAGAACATTACGCTGATTACAGCGAAGCGCATGAGCAATAGTTTAGTTGATTCATTGGGGGGCGCAAATCAGCATTAGGAATAGCGTTAGTTGTTTTTGACGTTAAGCAGGGTGGCAAGAGTGGTTAATCGCTCACTGGCTGAACTGCATTCCAGAAGCTTTTGTTTGTCCGGGTCCGGGATTGGCATCAGGTGTGCGAGGGTCAGGCTGACGCTAACCGCATCGTTAAGGTTGAAGTGGCAGTCGAACTCCTGAGCCAGAGGATGTTGGCTGATTTCAGAGAGCAGGCTGACCAGAGGCCCGTGCTCCGGTTGAATCGCAATGTCATTCTCTTCCGGTAACCAGTCAACGTCGGCAACGACTAAACCATCGGCTTGCTGAATCACGTGTTTAATCCTGAATCGGTTCAGACCATCGATATTAAGGGATAGGGTATGGTCAGGCTGGGGATACCAGTCTGAGATGAGTCCGTAAGTGCCGATTTGCCCGCTTAGCTGTGACAGTTGATCCTGGGAGGCGTCAGCAGAGAAGTTATCCTGCTGATACAGAATGCCGATGCCCTGTTGATCTGACAGGCACTCTTTTACCATCCGCTCGTAGCGGGGCTCCAGAACATTCAGTGGCATAAACGTTCTCGGGAAAAGCACGCGGGGCAGAATGGCCAGTCGAATCTGTTCCGGTAGTTGAGGGAGTTGAGTGGTTTTCTGCTGTGCCAGATCCATAAGCAGGTTCTCTCTGAACAGTTAGCGACAGGTGAAGGGCTAACTGAAGGTTACGTCTTGCTAAAAGATTAACTGAGCCGGGACAAAAGCTCAAAGTAGGTATACGAAGCCGGTTGTTAAGAGCGAGCATAAAAAAGGGAACAGACGGCGAATAGAACCGGACTGTTCCCGAAAGGGAGGTTGGTAAAGCGGGTCATAGACCTAAACATCTTCAGGCCTATGAATTCTTAAACCTTAAACCGGTGAACCAGCTGTTTGAGCTCTCCGGCCAGGGCGTTCAGCTCCGAGCTGGCCTGACGAGTCTGATCGGCAGATTGGGAGCTGTCTGCCGACAGGTCGACAATACTAACCACGCTGGCGTTGATCTGTTCGGCCACTGCGGATTGCTGCTCGGCTGCGCTGGCGATCTGGCTGATCATGTCGTTTACCTGCAGCATGCCTTTTGAGATTTCTTCAAGTGCCCCTTGAGTCTCATCGGCCTGCTCTCGGGTGGTTTGAGTACTGGCAACACTGGCTTCCATCACGGTAACCGCCTGTTTTGCTCCGGCCTGCAGCTGTTCGATCATGCGCTCAATCTCATGAGTGCTTTCCTGGGTACGACTTGCCAGTGTACGAACTTCATCGGCAACAACGGCAAAGCCTCGCCCCTGTTCTCCGGCGCGGGCTGCTTCAATCGCAGCGTTCAGAGCCAGCAGATTGGTTTGTTCGGCAATTTCACCAATCACATCCAGAACCGAAGCGATATTATTCGCGTGATCGTCCAGTTGCTTGATCACATCGGTTGCCCGGCCAACCTCATCAGACAGTTCGCTGATGGTTCGGCTGGTGGCGTCAATATCATCTTTACCAATATTGGTTTGCTTCTCGGCGTTGCGGGTTGTTTCTGCGGCACTGATGGCACTCTGTGCGACCTGATGAATTGTGGTGGCCATTTCGTTGATTGCGGTAGCCACCTGATCTGTTTCTGTGCTTTGGCGATGAATCGCCTGGGTGCTCTGGGTGGTTGCCTGGGTCAGCTGTTCAGCAGCAGAGGCAACACGCTGGGTAGAGCTGTCCACCTCTTTAATAACCGACTGAATCTGATCGACAAACAGGTTAAACGAACGTGCCAGCTGACTCATCTCGTCGTTACCGGAGGCATCCAGACGCTGGGTGAGGTCACCTTCCCCCTGGCTGATATCGCGCATAGCACGATTGGTCTCGTCCATCGGGCTGATGATGCTGTTAGCGATGAGGTAAAGCACCAGTACGGTTATGCCCAGGCCAATAACTGCGATCGTTACCTGCGAGCCTGCTGTTTCCCAGAAGGCGGCTTCCACATCATCAATATAGATACCGGTGCCTATGACCCAGCCCCAGGGCTTAAAGCCTGCGACGTAGGAAACCTTTTCTACAGGATCATCAAACCCGGGCTTCGGCCACAGATAGCCCTCATTGCCTTTACCTTTGGCTCTGACAGTATCAACAAAGCTCTGGAACAGACGTTTTCCGTTGGGGTCTTTCAGCTTGGAAAGGTTTTTGCCATTTAACGCAGGTTTAATCGGGTGCATGACCACAACTGCCTGCATATCATTGATCCAGAAATAATCGTTATCGCCATAGCGGAGCGCTTCCAACGTTTTGATCGCCCTTTGCTTTGCCTGCTCTTCCGTTTGCTCCCCTGCTTTAAACGCCTGATATTCGTGCTCCACAATAGCGACGGCACTTTCTACCAGATGTTGGGTTTTAATCTTTTTCTCCCCAATCTGCATCTTGTAGGTCTGGCTGAGGGAGAAGCTTACTAAAGCAACAATGCTCAGCACGGTGGTAATAACGACCAGGACCATGCGGGGTTTAATACCAATTGAACGTAATACTTGATTCATAAAGGATCCACTGTAGTTCCGAATGCACATCAAAAATAACAACGCCAGATCTTTGTATCGGGGTTTAAGCCCTTCTTATTAATGTCGCTTGTTAGCCCTGCTTTTTATAAGGTTTTGTATTGTAACGATCCGCACTGATACGGATTTGATCTGGCTTAGATAATTGCTGCTTTCAGTCAATATTTACTCGTTTGTTGTTTGTATTGTTAAGCGATTACGTCTGTGGGGGGATTAAATTGTAATTTTGTCGGACAATTTTGCTAGTGAGCCTTGGTCGTATGTACCTTTGCAAAAAATGCTTTTTCCCGAAGGAATTTTCCGGGGTGCGCTTGGGCGGCTTGTATTGCATAATGTGTTGATACAGCTTGCTTTTTAGGGAGAACTCAATGCAGGCACCTAAGCCTTTGGCGCAATCCCGCCTTAAAAAACGTTGCGTGAAAAAACGTCTGCCCGCCAGCACGGCACGCATCAAACCTTTGGATCGTTTTATTGGCCAGCAACGGGCCGAACATGCGGTTCGTTTCGCTATTGCTGTGCCGGATAAGGGTTATAACCTTTTCGCGGTGGGTGAAAATGGCTTAGGCAAGCGCACCATGCTGAAGCGCTTTCTGCAGCAGCACGCCAGTTCTCAGCCCTCTCCGGATGACTGGTGTTACGTCAACAACTTTGAGACCCCCCGCAAACCCTGGGCAATTCGTCTGCCTGCGGGTATGGCCGTACAGCTGAAAAAAGATATGGAAGCGCTGATTAAAGAGCTGCGCCATGCAATTCCTGCCGCCTTTGAGCAGGAAAGCTTTGTTGAGAAAGCGGAGTCGATCCGGGAAGACTTCTCCGAACAGCAGGAAACCATGCTCAAAGAGGTGGCCGCTGAAGCCGGTAAGCACAAGCTTAAGCTGATTCTGCAAAACCCGGGTGGCTACTCTTTTATGCCGGTGGACGAAGAGGGCGAAGCCTACGCGGTTAAAGAGTTTAATGAGCTGCCGGAAGAGACGCGTCTTTCTTTTAAAGAAAGCATCGAGCTGATGGAAAAAGAGCTGCGCGCCGCTTTACGTGATCTGGCCCACATGGAAAAGGATATCCGTGAGAAGCAGCAGAAGCTGAACGAGAATATTACCCTGACTGCCATTCAGCATTGGTTGTCAGAACTGCACGATAAGTATGCAGATCACGAACGTGTACTGGATTACCTGAATGCCCTGCAGAAAGATCTGGTGGAAAATGTAGAGATCTTTCTGGAAGAAGATGAGAATACCGACGCTGTGACCCGCGCCTCACCGGATCATAAGATTCCGGCCCGTTATCAGATCAATGTGATGTCCACCAACTGTCCGGATTCCGGAGCGCCTCTGGTGATTGAGGATATGCCAACCCACAACAATCTGGTGGGTCATCTGGAAAATGTCACCTACATGGGTACTGTTGCCACGGATTTCTCTCTGATTCGTCCAGGTGCGCTGCATCGTGCCAACGGTGGCTTTCTGATTCTGGATGCCGGTAAGTTGCTGCAGCAACCCTATGCCTGGGATGGCCTCAAGCTGGCCCTGCGCACCGGTTGTTTGCGCATTGACACCCTTGAGAAGCAACTGACCCTGTCCGGCAATGTCAGTCTTGAGCCGGAACCGATGACGCTGAATGTGACTATCGCTCTGCTGGGTGATGCTGAGCAGTACTACCTGCTGCAGCGTTATGACCCGGACTTTGGCGAGCTATTCAAGGTGTTGGCTGAGTTTGAAAGCGATATGCCGCGCAATGAAGAGAACGAAACCCTCTATGCCCGCCTGATCAGTTCCATGGTGAAAGAGGATGATCTGTTACCTCTGAGTCGTGATGCACTGATGAAGGTGATCGAGGTGGGAGCCCGCCAGGCCGAGCACCAGAATCGTTTGTCGCTGAATGCTGCGGACCTGAAACATCTGCTACGGGAAGCTCATTACTGCGCCACTTCTGAGCAGAAAGAACAGATTGATGCCCAATCGGTCGATCAGGCGCTGACAGGTCGGGAATACCGTTCGGGTCATATCCGGGAGCGGATGTTTAATAATATCCATGACGGCACTATCCTGATCGATACTGAGGGTGAGAAGGTTGGGCAGGTTAATGGCCTGACGGTACTGCGTATCGGTGAAAGTGAATTTGGCCAGCCAAGCCGTATCACCGCGACAGTTCGCTACGGTAATGGCGAAGTACTGGATATTGAACGCAGCGTCCATTTGGGCGGCGCACTGCACTCAAAAGGGGTGATGATTCTCAGCGCTTTCCTGAATGCTCAATTTGGCGCGGATGAGTCTCTGCCGCTTTCAGCCAGCCTGGGGTTTGAACAATCCTATAACGGTGTTGATGGCGACAGTGCTTCTTTAGGGGAACTGGTTTGTCTCTTGTCCGCCATGTCCGGTATTCCGGTGAAACAGTCGCTGGCGGTGACCGGCTCCATGAACCAGTTTGGTGAAGTGCAGCCGATTGGCGGTGTCAATGAGAAGATCGAAGGCTTCTTTGCTACCTGTAAAGAGCGCGGTCTGACGGGTGATCAGGGCGTGATCATTCCGGTGCAGAATATCGATAATCTGATGCTGAACGATGCAGTGATCGACGCTTGTGCTGAAGGGCAGTTTGCCATTTATGCTGTCGAGCATGCAGAGCAGGCGATTAAACTGATGACCGGAGTGCCGGCAGGCACCGCCAATGAAAAAGGTCATTTTGCCCGGAGCACCCTCTATGGGAAAATAGAGCAGCGTCTTAAGTCTTTGCGTAGCCGAAAAAAGAACCGTAAAGAAAAATAATGCTGTAACGACAGATTGTGTTCAGGATTAAAGCCATACGGGTTGAAACCGGCCAGACTGATCTGGCTGGTACCCTGAGTTAAAGGATAAGAACAGAAGCATGAGTGAGTTGACGCTCCAGATATTGGCCTTCGCTGCATCTGCTATTGTGGTCGGTTTAGCTGTTTACGCCTCCAGTCTTCGGACCGAGGTAAAGCTGCGTGAACAGGCCCGCCAGCAAGCCCTAAGAGAAGTTGAGCAGCAAGCCTGGCTTAAAACCATGGAAAATGTCCACCTGATCTGCCGGGCGTTATTAAATGGTCAGGTCGATGTGATGGAAGCCAGTCTGCGGATACGGACACTGGTTGATATCATTGCTCCTCAGTGGTTTGAGCAGCAGGAAGAGATGAAGGTTTTTGCCGAGATCACCCGTCGAGGCGCTCATCTGGCGACCCATCAGGCACGTAAAGAGTTGCCGAAGCAGGAAAGAATGAAGCAGGACCTGGAGCGTATCGCTTTGGAAGGTGAGTACCACGATGCGGCTCTTGAAGGCGCCCGCTGGTTACTTCAGCAAAAGCCCTGACCTGTTCCCACGGATTAAAATATGATCAATATTAACGACAAGCTAAAATCCCTGCGTACCGGTGACGGAACCCGCAAAACCAAAGCCAAAGAGACCGGCGGCATCGGAAGAACGCGATCCTTCAGTGATCATCTGGTTCAGCAGGTTGATGAGGTGAGTCGTCCCAGTCTGAATGAAGAGCTGACCCGTATTCGTGAAGCCCTCGATGACGCCTCCCGCAATATGGAGCGAAACCCGACGATTGGTAATCTTGAGATTTATCGTGCCCTGCTGAGTAATCTGATCGGCAAAGCAACCCAGGGGGCTTATGAGGTGGAAGGCGTGGGTCCGGGTTGGAGTCTGACCGATAAACATCACGTCATCCGCAAGATTGATGAAGAAGCCGAAGAGCTTTTGCTGCTGGTGCTGAACGAGCAGAAAGATACCCTCAAGATCGCAGCGAAACTGACGCACCTGAAAGGTCTGGTGGTGGATTTGTTGTCCTGATCAGTCCTTAGCGAGTATCAGAACCTAAACAGCCGATTGATGAATCGACCGTTTTTTTTTGCCCCGATCAAAGTTAAATGATGCCTGAGGTGGCTCGCAGCAAGGCGTTGAAGAATGATGGGCAAAAAAAAGCCCCCACCAAAGTTGGTGGGGGCGGAAGTATATATGCAAGAGCTAACAGAGGGTCTCTCAAAAGAGATCTTTCCTTCAGAGACTACCCTAGTCTCCAGCCAGAAAGTGTTCAGAGTAAAACAGCCACCCCATGGAGGAGGTGGCCAAACGCTGGACAAACCCGTTTGCAAATTTATTACGCGCCTTCAAACACTGGAAAATGCAGCGCGACCCTATGGCGCGTAATACTAAAGACGAAGGTGTTGGTGGTCAATCTGGCTTGGTTTGTTTTAATGTAAAAAAAGGTTTACGCGTTGCGTTTATTCTATGAAGGTATTTAATTGTAGAATAATCTTTTGGTTTTTCCGGTTTTAGCTGGTCTGTTTTTTTATAGTTGGGGGTTGTTTAACCCTCGGATTTAAGCTGTAGCCTGCTAGCTGAGTGAAATCATCCGTGATCATCGGAAATATCAGAAAATCTAACCCTTATGCGAGTATCGGTCATTTTTTTTGTCTGCAGAAAAAAAGGGAATGCTCAGTCGCAGCGATGCTTACTGGCCTGTGTTGTCTGGCTGCAACTGACGGTATGATTTAGTCCACCTACCCAGCAATGTATGACACGAGGGTTTCTATTTATGACAAAGCAGGTTGAGTTCTTTTACGACATTGTAAGTCCCTACAGCTATCTGGCTGCAGTACAGTTGGATGAGCTTGAGCAGCAAACCGGCTGCAACGTCATCTGGCAGCCGCTGTTTTTGCCGGGGCTGTTTAAACTGACCGGTAACCAGCCACCGCAGACGTTGGCGGAAAAGAAAACCTATCTCTTTGATCAGGATCTGCCTCGCATGGCACGTTTTCTTCAGGTGCCCTATAACAAACCCGACAGCTTCCCCTGCAACACCGTTTATGTGATGCGAGCTCTGATGAGCCTGCCGAATAAGTTACGTGCCGAAAAAAGTCTGGCCCTGTACGAACAATTTTGGGGGGAAGGGCAGGATATCATCAGTGAGGAGACCATTCTCACGCAGCTCGGGCAGGAAGCACTGGATTACTCCAAAAGTGAGGCGGGTAAGGCAGCACTCATGGAGAATACGCAGCGTGCAGCGGATAAAGGAGCTTTTGGTGCACCAACCCTTTTTGTTGATGATGAGATCTTTTTCGGTTGTGACCGCATGGCCCAGTTGAAGTACCATCTGCAGCTTGCTTAAGCCTGATTTAACGGCATCCATTTTTATCTATATAGGAAGCGCTATGTTTACCGGTATTGTTCAGGGCCGAGCGCCTTTGGTAGAGCTTGTTGAGAAAGAAAACTTCCGCACCCACATTGTCGAACTGCCGGACGAGCTTTTAGCGGGTTTGGAAACCGGTGCCAGCGTAGCCCATAACGGCTGCTGCCTGACGGTAACTCAGATCGATGGCAACCGGATCAGCTTTGATCTGATGCAGGAAACCCTGCGTCTGACGAATCTCGGTGATCTGGGGCTGGGTGATGAGGTGAATATTGAGCGTGCCGCCCGCTTTGGTGATGAAATTGGTGGTCACTCCATGTCAGGTCACATTATGTGCACCACCGAAGTCAAAAAGATTGTTGAATCTGAAAACAACTATCAGATCTGGTTTGCCCTGCCAGCGGGTTACGAACAGTACGTTTTTGAGAAAGGCTATATCGGTATCGATGGCATCAGCCTGACCGTAGGGGCTTTAAAAGAGGGCTTGTTCAGTGTCAATCTGATTCCTGAGACTCTGGAGCGAACGGTGATTGCTCAGCGCAAGGTCGGCAGCCGGATCAATATTGAGATTGACCCTCAGACTCAGGCAATTGTGGACACGGTAGAGCGGGTGATGGCACGCCAGCAACCCTGAGCGCTTTTTTTGTGCAGGGTAGCAGAAACAGGTACTTTTTTTGCTGCAATGCGGTGCGTCAAAACCTGATCATAACTTTTTTAAGAAAATCGGTAGAGTTTCTGCTCAGTTTGCTCGATTTTTGCCCTACTTTTGGCTAAGATTGCCGCAAATGCAGAATTTGACTGTATGGTAAATTGTTGAAACCTGGAAACTAATCCTTTCCGGGTTTTGTTGTTTTTTGGACTGGTTTAGGGCACAACCCATGCTGGAAAAATTGTTTAAGCTCAGCGAGCACAATACCAACGTAAAAACCGAAGTTGTTGCAGGTATTACCACCTACCTGACGATGGCTTATATCATCTTTGTTAACCCATCGATTCTGAAACTGGCCGGTATGGATTACGGTGCGGTTTTTGTGGCGACCTGTTTGGCCGCTGCGATCGGTACCCTGATTATGGGTCTGTGGGCGAACTACCCTATCGCGCTGGCTCCGGGCATGGGCCTGAATGCCTTCTTTACCTTTACGGTGGTGATGGAGATGGGCTACAGCTGGCAGTCTGCACTGGGTGCGGTATTCTTCTCCGGTCTGATCTTCACGGTGCTGAGTCTGTTCAAGATTCGTGAGTGGATTATCAACAGTATCCCTCTGTCTCTGCGACTGGGTATTGCTGCTGGTATCGGTCTGTTTCTGGCGCTGATCGCCCTGAAGAGTGCGGGCATCGTGGTAGACAGCCCTGCGACTCTGGTAACTATGGGCGACCTGTCCGATCCTAAAGTGATTCTGGCGATTGTTGGTTTCTTTATTATTGTGTCCCTGTCTTACCGCCGTGTTCTGGGTTCCGTGATGATCGGTATTCTGGTGGTAACGGTTCTGTCCATGCTGCCGATTTATGGCACTGAAACCGGGGTTCTGAACCAGCTGAACGGTGTGGTTTCCATGCCACCCAGTCTGGCTCCTACCTTTATGGAAATGGATCTGGCTGGTGCTCTTGAAGTGGGTATGCTGAGTGTGATCTTTGCCTTCCTGTTTGTGGATCTGTTCGACACTTCCGGTACCCTGGTTGCGGTTGCGCAGCAGGGCGGTCTGCTGGATAAAGACAAGCGTCTGCCACGTCTGGGGCGTGCCCTGATGTCGGACAGTACAGCGACCATGGCGGGTGCTGCTCTGGGTACCTCTACCACCACCAGTTATATCGAAAGTACTGCGGGTATCTCTGCCGGTGGCCGTACCGGTCTGACGGCGGTTGTAGTTGCCGCACTGTTCCTGCTGTCTCTGTTCTTCTCGCCACTGGCAGGTTCTGTACCCGCATACGCAACAGCAGGTGCTCTGTTCTACGTTGCGGTTCTGATGACGGCAGGTCTGGCTGAAGTGGATTGGAAAGATCTGACAGAAGCGGCTCCGGTATTTGTTGCCGCGATCGCTATGCCACTGACCTTCTCCATCGCGAACGGTATCGCTTTTGGCTTTATCACTTACGCTGGTATCAAGCTGCTGTCCGGTCGACGTGAAGATGTATCCCTGAGCGTTCTGGTTCTGGCGGCGCTGTTTGTTGTTAAATTTATTGTTGTCTAACCGCCGCTCAGGCTGCTAAACAGCAGTTTAAATGCCGACCTCAGGGTCGGCATTTGCATGTCTGAGGGTCTGATATTGTCCAACGCTGGCAGGACGTTCAGCACCATCGATGCGGATGGCATCTGTTTTAGAAAAGGTTTACCCATGTCTGATCGTGATGAAAGCACTATGAACAACACCGAATACCTGCGTTCCGTAATCCGTACGGTACCTGACTGGCCGGAAGAAGGTGTGATGTTCCGTGATATCACGCCACTGTTCCAGAACCGCAAAGCGTTCCGTAAGCTGATCGATACCTTTGTACACCGTTACTACGATCACGATATTGATGCCGTAGCCGGAGTCGATGCCCGTGGTTTTATTCTGGGTTCACCCATCGCCTATGAGCTGAATACCGGCTTTATTCCGGTACGGAAGAAAGGCAAGCTGCCGTTTGAAACCGTCGAGGAAAGCTATGAACTGGAATACGGTTCAGCCACCGTTGAACTGCACACGGATTCTTTCAAACCCGGAGATAAGGTTCTGTTGATCGACGACCTGATCGCCACCGGCGGCACCATGTTAGCCGCGGCTAACCTGATCAAGCGTCTTGGTGCGGAAGTGGTCGAAGCTGCAGCTATTATCGACCTGCCGGATCTGGGCGGCTCCGCCAAGCTGAGAGAGCAGGGGATTGAGGTTTATTCAATCTGTGAGTTTGAGGGCGAATAATTATTTATTCGAACCAGATTCTGAAGCTGTCATCCTAGGGTGATATCTGAAAAGGCATCGGAGACGATGCCTTTTTTTGTTGCTCTGTCCTGTTCTGAATAAAGGTTTCCGATCTGAAAAAGACTAACAGCTTAAGCAACCTGACTCATTTTCTGTCGGTAGAGCACGATATCTTCGATGGTAAGAACTGGCATCTGATGCTTTTCGGCAAAGCGAACTACCTCTGGCAGGCGAGCCATGGTGCCATCTTCGTTGGTCAGTTCGCAAAGCACACCAAAGGGTTTCAGCCCTGCAAGCTGAACCATATCGACGGTGGCTTCGGTATGACCCCGACGACCTAAAACACCTTCGCTATTCGCTTTAAGCGGGAAAACATGCCCCGGTTTCTTCAGATCTGATGGCTTGGCGTTGCCTGCAATTGCCGCTTGAATCGTTGTTACCCGGTCTGCGGCAGACACTCCGGTGCTTACTCCTGTAGCGGCTTCAATGCTGACGGTGAAGTTGGTGTGATTGGTACTGGTGTTGTCGGTGATCATCATTGGCAGGGCTAACTGCTCGACGCGCTCTTCCGGTAAGCAAAGGCAGATGATACCGGAGCATTCGCGGATCATAAGAGCCATCTGTTGGCTGGTCATGCTTTCAGCTGCAAAAATAAGATCGCCTTCGTTTTCCCGGTGTTCGTCATCCAGTACGAGAATACCCCGGCCTTCCTGCAGCGCCTTAATGCCTTGCTCAATCCTTGCAATGGGATCACCAAAATTAGCGAGTAGATTTGTCTGCTCAGAGGTATTGGACTGACGGGTTGTATTTAGAGATGAAATATTCTGATTCATGGTAAGTCTCTTCAAAGTGTGAATAACCAGAATCAGGGTGATAAAAGTCATCCTGACAAACGGAGTGTTTGTCAGAGACGAAGCAAAACAGACTATCGGAAATAGCCTGAAATTCTCTTTTATCCGGAC